>JAZSKO010000234.1:0-1510 GCA_045534875.1 Eubacteriales bacterium
CTGTGAGCCAAGGAGTTGTCAGGAGCTTTTGTCTTCCTAAGACCGCTTGGCCTCCGACTTGGACCTTTTTTCCGAAAAAGGTCTCCCCCTCCCCAAGGTCTTCTCTTACCAACCGCGTTTCCGCTTCAAGAGCAGGAGAACGGCAAGAGCCGCGAGGCCAAGGACCGCCACGGTCGTGGCAGAGCCCCATACCCACGGGTTGGCAAAGAAGTTCTTTTTCACCGTTACCGTGGAGGAGGCAGTTCCCGTCTTGGAAACGATCTCGACCGTGTAGTCACCGTTCTTCAAGGAGCGCAGGTAGTCGCCGGAGATCTCCACCACCACGCTTCCCTCGCGCAGGGTGTAATGCTCGGGCGAGAGGATCTCACCGTTGATCTTGACCTCGGTGAAGTCCTCAATGGCGGCGTTCGAGCGGAACACGGCGGTTCCCTTACCCGACCACGAGGTCCACTTCTCGGCCGATTGCTCCACCATGGTGGGCGCGAGCTTTTCCAGGATCTCGGTGCGGATCGAGCCGCAATCAACACAGGTGTAGGTCTTGATGCCTTCCCTTCCGGCGGTGGCGATGATGGTGATGACGCCCTCGTCGTAGGTGTGCTCGGTCATGTCGATGGGACGTTGCTCGGAGGTGACCTCACAACGACTGCAATGCTTCGACTCCGAGCCGAAGGATTGGCAGGTGGCCTCAACATCCACGATATGGTCGCCGAAATCATGTCCCAGCTTTGAGATGACCTCGGTCTCAAAGTAGATGCATCCCTCGGTGCGGCAGGTCTTGGTCGCCACGCCGTCCTCGGTGCAGGTGGGATCCTTCGTCCGCTCCCATCCGCTCATGTCGTGCGGCTTCATGGAGACCACGCAATGCTCGGCGGTCGCGTCGCAACGACTGCAATGCTTGGATTGCGAGCCGAGAGAATAGCAGGTGGAGGGGACGTCTACGGTGAAGGTCGCGGGGAAATCGTGTCCGAGCTTGTCGATGACTTGAAGCTCGGTATAGGTGCATCCGTCATTCTCGCAAACGCGCTTTTCCGAACCTGCGTCGGTACAGGTGGGTGCCTGCGTTTCCTTCCATTCGCCCATCGTGTGCGCGGTCATGGGGATATCGCAACGGTCGGTGGTCGCCTCGCACCGTGTGCAGTGACGCGACTGTGAGCCGAGCGAGTGACAGGTGGCCGCCACGTCGGTTGTGTAGTCCTCGTCAAACGCGTGTCCCAGCTTTTCGATGGCTTGCGTCTCGGAATAGGAGCATCCCTCGTTTCCGCAGACGCGCTTTTCGCTACCCGCATCGGTGCAGGTGGGCGCCTGCGTTTCCTTCCAAGCACCCATTGCGTGTCCGAGCTTGTCGATGACTTGGAGCTCGGTGTAGCTGCATCCGTCATTCTCGCAGACGCGCTTTTGTGATCCTGCGTCGGTACAGGTGGGCGCGAGGGTCGTCTCCCACTCACTCATCTTGTGCGCGGTCATGGGGATGTCGCAACGGTCGGTGGTCGCCTCGCAACGTGTGCAGTGA
>JAZSKO010000033.1:0-13410 GCA_045534875.1 Eubacteriales bacterium
GATCTATCAGAGGGGGTCAGCTAAAACAGAGCAGCAGAACGGCAATCAGACCCACGCCAACGCCGACCCATTGGCGTTTGGTGAGTCTCTCCCGAAAGACCAAGCATCCGATCAGGATCGTCAGGATCAGGCAGGCTCCGTTGAAAAGGGGAAAGATCACCGCGCTATTCATCGCGCCGATCAGGTAGAGATTGATCACGTTACAGGCCGCAAAGCCAAGACCCGCAAAGAGCGCCAGAGGAAGCGCAGGCCAAATGGGCTTTAAAAGCTCTTTGACGCTCTCCTCTCCTTTTTCTTTCTTCATGCCCACCAATACGAAGGGAATGCAGCCAGTCGCGCCCACAAGGAAGGAAATGAGAAGCATGGAATACAATTCGCCACTCGCAGGCGATTCCTGATGTACCTTTTGCAAGCAACCGACGGCGGTGGAGGTCAGGCATCCTCCCGATACCGCGAGAAGCCATTTGATCGACGCCTTCTTTTTGTGCTCGTCGCTCTCCTTCTTGACCGCAAAAAGGAAGCAGAAGGCCATCAAAAGAATGCCGATCACCATGGTCAGCGTCAGCTTTTCATGGAAAAAGAGGACGCCTGAGAAGGCGGATAAGATCGCTCCCATACAGCAGATCACGTTGGTGTAGGAGAGCGGGCCGAGGCGCAGAGCCACCGAGATCAAAACCTGCTGGGAAAGAGTGGCAAGTCCAAACAATGCGCCAAGGAGGATCGTGAGGGGCGAGAAGGTCATGCCTCGACCGAACATCACCGCGAGCAAAACAGCGGAGACGAGAGAGACGATGAGGGTGTAGAGATAGGCATCGAAGGAGGCCGCCTTTTTCCGCTTCATAAAGAAGGTTTGCAGGGTGGACATACCTGTGCTTGCCGCCAGAGAAAGACACAGGAGCAGGGGGATCGGGATATTACTCATAAAAAGGAACTCCTTTTTTTAGTAAAATGGAATGCGCTTGACAAAAGTCGGTTGCGAGTGTTTGGTCAAGCGCATTTATTATAGCATACTTCAATCAATTGTCAAGTCCTTTTGAAAAAACCGATCTTTTTACAGGAAGGAATCGCTCACGAATTGGTTGCTGAATGCAGTTGATAGAAGGCATAGGCGCGTGGCTTGGAGAGCATCAGCTCGACCTCGCCTTCGCGGATCGTCAGCGACGCCTCGGCGTTGGAGGCAAGCAAGGTGGCCGTCTCGTTGCCTGAGAGCGGCAGGGAGAGGCGGTGCGTCCCCCGATCGGTGACCTCTCGGAAGACGAGCAGGTAGGTGGGTGTTCCCTGCTTCGCAACGAGAAATCCCGTGATGCTCCTGCCGCTCGGCTTTTCTCCGATCGGCGCGATGTCGGACACGGCAAGCTCTCTCCGATGCTCCTTCCAAAGAGAAACCAAGGGCTTGATCTGCTCCCGTCTTGCGTCCGACAAGAACTGCATCTCCATCCAAAAGAGCGGATTTGAGAGCATAACGGTGGCAAAGAGATAGTCCATGTCATACAAAGACGGCGCGAAGGGATCGCTCGGCGAATAGCGCTCTTGGTTCAAGTCGGGGTTCACGACTTCAAACTGGAAGCGCGTGGTGGGCAGATAGCGTGAAAGCATCCAAAGATTTCGCAGGATGCGGTGGGGGAAGGAGTTTGCGCTCTTGGTGTAACGATTCTCCACGAAAACGCTGCCGTACTGTCTTCCGCAGAGGTAGTTTAGTCTCGCGTTTCGCGTGACGTCGATCTGTGCCGCGACGTCCGAACCGAGGGCATATATTCTCCGCAAAAGCTCCAAGAAGCGATCACGGTCGGTGTCGGAGAGGATCCAGAACATATCCAGCTTGAAGAAGCGCGCGCCCCATTCACGGTAGGCTCTCTCCAAGACCGCCGTATCGCGCTCCAAAAGGGCGTATCCATCGTGGCTGTCGGGCGCGAACCAAAGCCCCACGCGCACGCCTCGCTCGGCGGCGTAGGCGGTGATCTCCTCGATGCCGCCCGGGAACTTGCTTCGGTCGAGCTCCCAGAAGTCACCGAGAAAGACGCGCCTTCCCTTCTCGTCGCGCCGTGTTTTGTCGGCGGTACTGCCGGTTTGCCAGCCGTCGTCGATCTGCACGATGTCCACGCCGATGTCCGCCGCCGCATCCACCTCTCGCAGAACGAACTCACGGCAGACACGCGAAAAGCCGTTTCCGTCGCCCCATGTGTTGGACATGCTCACCGTCTCGGAGATCCGTCTGGCGTGTCGCAGATAGGAGCGGCAGAGCGCCTCGCACTCTCCCATGCGGCATGCGCCAAGCGCAAGCCCGTTGCCTCCGTTTTCCAGCGTCACCACGCCCCCGCGGATGCGGAGAGTGGCGGTCTGGTAGTCGGGCGTTTCCGAGATCAGAACCCACGCGCGTTGGCTTTCGGGGTCCTCCAAGAAAAACAGCTCGCCCTCCATGGGAGAGAATAGGTTGCCTGCAAACAGATGCTGCTCCCGCTCACTCGTGAGGGTGTCGTTGTCATCGGAAAAGGCGCAGAGCCGCACGCTCCGCGCGATCCAATGCTCCCCCGTCAGAGTCAGGACCGCCTCCTCGCGAAAGGCGGGCGCATAGACCAAGGGAAGATCCTCCCACACGCAAAAGCGGCGCGTCCTCTCCTTTCCGTACGCGGTGATCTCCCAGTACGGCTCAAGTCGCCCCTCTCCGTCCTGCTTTGCATACTCCACGCGAAGCACGTCCGCGATCCGAGCCGAGAGCAAGCCGTTCTCCAATCGCAGGGTCTCCCCCTCCAAGCAAAGGTCTATGCTTGATCCGATCCTTTCCATACCCGTCTCTCCTTTCGTTTGTGTTGCCGCTTGACGCGGCTCTTTTGTCATCTGTCTCATTATATCATAAAAGAAACGGTCTGTAAAGCACCAAATTCCCTTTTTACGCAAAAAGAGACCTCCTGTTTTTTGCTGTTTCGGTTGCAAAAGAGAAAAAAATATGCTATAATGAAAAAAACGGCGCAGGATGCTTCGGTGGAAGGAGGGTTCGAGCTGTATTCCATCAATCAAGCCTACCGCATCGAGCTTCCCGATCTGGATATTCGGGTGGAGCGACACCCCTCTATGACCGCCATCCCCATGCATTGCCATGATTATTCCGAGCTTGAGCTGGTGATGGATGGCGAGGGCGTTCATATCTGCAACGGCGTCCCCTTTCCGCTTCGTACGGGTTGCCTCTATCTGCTCACCCCCTCGGATTTTCACAAGATACAGGTCGAGCATCCCCTCACGCTCTATAACCTTTCCTTTGACCAACGCCTGCTCTCACAATCCCTTCTCGCCCGTCTCTATAACCGAGCGGAAGGGCCTCTTTACGCGGAATTGGATGGAGAAATGCTTCCGCATGCGGTCAGTCTTCTGGCTGTTTTGGAAAAGACCAATTCTGCTCCCAAAAACAAGGAGCTTTTGAAAATGCGGGTTTGCTTGTTGGAGGCCATGATCCGCATGCTGCTCCTGAACGCCAAAAAGCCAACCCCGGCCCAAGGCGAGACCAGCTCTCCCATGCTGGAGATCCTTTTGCATCTGCATCAGCATTTTCTGGAAAATCCGCGTCTTTCGGAAATGTCCCGTCAGGTGGGGCTGAACCCCTCCTACGTTTCCCGACGATTCAAGGAGCTGTTCGGAGCCTCCTACATCGACTATCTCACACATCTCAAAATCAACTACGCAAAGACCCTTCTTTTGACTTGTGAGCGTCCCGTGGTGGATATCTGCTACGCCAGCGGCTTCAATTCGCTCTCCAACTTCATGAACGCCTTCAAGCGGGTGTTGCATACGACCCCCTCGCAGTATCGCGCTCTCCATGAGCAGACACCCTGAGTCCTCTCGTTTTTTATACGATGCGATGCAAAAAGGTAAAAAAACAGGAACTCCATGACAATAAAAAGGTAGACGCCCCTCCCCTCGGATGCTACAATCGAAGCAAGCAGGGGAAACGGTCTTGATTTTGCCTTCCCCAAGAAAGGAGACACCTCTATGCAATCCCAAATCAACCGGATCAACGCATACCTGGCCATTCTGAACGAAAACCGAACCGCTCCTATCCGAGAGGTCACCGACATTCTATGGACGCCTGCCGAGTATAAGATCGGCAACGCCCTGCCCGACCGCTCCGAGATGAAGCCCTTTGACGTAAACTCTGACCGTTGGGGCAACGGTACCGACACCCACGCTTGGTTTTGCTTTGACGTGGACGTTCCTGCCTCCGACGAGGATCGGGAGGTCTTTTTGCAGATGCAGACCCTCCACACCGACCACCAGAGCGTGTGGGATCCGAGCAATCCGCAATTTTTGGTGTACGTGGACGGGGAACTGACCCACGGCTTGGATCGCAACCACAGCCGTCATTACTTCAAAGCCCCCGGCAAGCACACGGTCTATCTTTACGCCTACACGGGTGACCGTACCCTGACCGCCACCCTTCGCGCCAAGCTATACTGGCGCAACGTATGGGTGGAAAAGCTCTACTATGACATTCGCGTTCCCATGGAGTCGCTCAACCATCTGCAACCCCATGAGTATGCCTACCCCAACATTTTAAAGCACCTCACCGCCGCCGTTACGATGCTGGATCTCTACCGCGTCCCCTCCGAGGCATTCCTCACGTCGGTCAATGCCGCATCGGACTACATGGACAACACCTTCTACGGCGAGTTTTGCTCCCCTGCCAAGGAGGACGAGCCCGTGGTCGTTGGTATCGGACACACGCACATCGACTGCGCTTGGCTCTGGACCTTGAAGCAGACCCGTGAGAAGGTGCAACGCTCCTTCTCCACCGTGGTGTCGCTGATGGAGCGTTACCCCGAGTACCTCTTTATGTCCTCGCAGGCCTTCCTTTATCAGAACCTCAAGGAGGAGCAGCCCGCGCTCTACGCGCGCATTGGCGAATTGATCCGCGAGGGTCGCTGGGAATGCGAGGGCGCGATGTGGGTGGAGGCCGACTGCAACCTCTCGGGTGGCGAGGCTCTGATCCGTCAGGTGCTTTACGGCAAGCGCTTCTTCCAACAGGAATTCGGCGTGGACAATCGCGTACTCTGGTTGCCCGACGTCTTCGGCTATTCCGCCGCACTTCCCCAGATCCTGAGAAAGAGCGGCGTGGATTGGTTCGTTACCTCCAAGATCAGCTGGAACGATACCAACAAACTCCCCGTGGACACCTTCCTCTGGAAGGGTATTGACGGCACGGGCATTCCCTCCTTCTTCCTTACCGCGCAGAACAAGTCGCGCGGAGGGTCGCCTGCCCGCACCACCACCTATGTGGCGCACACTACCCCCGCGATGGTGGCAGGAACCTACGACCGCTACCAGCAAAAGGATCTGAACAACGAAACTCTCCTCACCTTCGGATGGGGTGACGGCGGCGGAGGCCCGACCGAGGAGCATCTGGAAATGGCGCGTCGCCTTTCCAAGGGCATCCCCGGAACGCCGACCCTCAAAATCGACTTTGCGGGAAATATGCTCTCACGTCTTGAAAAGAAGATCAAGGACAACCCCCGTCTGCCGATCTGGCAAGGGGAATTGTATCTGGAATTCCACCGAGGCACCTATACCTCGCAGGCGAAGAACAAGAAAAACAACCGCCAAAGCGAGTATCTCTATCTCAACACCGAGTGGCTCTGCTCCCTGCAAAAGCACTTCCTCAAAGCCGCCTTTCCCAAGGATGCCTTGCACCGCGGCTGGGAGATGCTTTTGACCAACCAGTTCCACGATATCATCCCCGGCTCGTCGATCCGTCAGGTCTACGAGCAGTGCGACATCGACTACGAGACCATCCGCTCGATCGCATCTCCCCACCTCTCCTCGGCCGCCGAGGAGTTGGCAGGGGCGCTTGATCAGCGGCTGGGCTATGTGGTCTACAATCCCAACCCCACCGTGGGCAAGGGTACGGTGCGGATGAACGGCGTTGCCACCTACGTCGAGGGCATCCCTGCCAAGGGATACGCCTGCGTGGAGGGCGGCGTTGCCACCAACCATGTCAAATTGTCCAACACGGTTTGCGAAAACGACTTCTTCCGTCTTGCCTTCAACGAGGCCATGCAGATCACGTCTATCTACGACAAGCGCAACCGTCGGGAGGTCCTTCGCCACGGAGGGCTTGGCAATGAGCTTCGCATCTATGCCGACCGTCCCCACACCTTCGACGCGTGGGAGTTGACCGACTATACCCTTGAACAGTACCAGAGCCTGACCGACGTGCAATCGGTGACCGAGGTACAGGACGGCGTGCGCGCAGGACTTCGCATCACCCGTCGCTTCCTCGATTCCACCCTCATCCAAACCGTCTGGCTCTACGATTGCATCGACCGCATCGACTTCGACCTTGACGTGGATTGGAAGGAGCATCATGAGGCGATCAAGGTCGCCTTTGACGTTGATATCAACGCCTCTCGCGCGACCTACGACATCCAGTACGGCTGGGTGGAGCGTCCCACGCACAAGAATACCTCTTGGGAGCGCGCGCAGTTTGAGGTCTGCGGACACAAGTTCGCCGATTTCTCCGAGGGCGGCTACGGCGTGGCTCTCTTCAACGATTGCAAGTACGGCTACGACATTCACGGTAGCCTCATGACTCTCACCCTGCTCCGTTCCCCCACCTATCCCGACCCCGAGGCCGATATCGGTCGCATGACCTGCACCTATTCGCTCTACCCCCACAAGGGTGCGGCGGATATGCCCACGCTCTACACGCACGCCTATGCGATCAACAATCCCATGATCGCTTGTCCCACCACGGGCGCAGAAAGCCGCATCCCCACGCGCTTCGAAACGGTTTGCAGTGACAGCGACAGCATCCTTTGCGAGACCGTGAAGGAGGCCGAGGATTCGACGGCGCATCTGTTCCGCTTCTATGAGTGCAACAACACCCGTCAGGTCGCCACGCTCCGCTTTGGTTTCCCCGTTGCCAAGGTCACCCTTTGCGATATGCAGGAGAAGCCCATTCGCGAGCTGACCGTGACCGACAACGCCGTGGAGCTGGAATTCGGCGCGTTTGAGATCCACTCCCTCTTGGTCGAGGATGCCGATTGACCGAACAGCACGATCAAAACACATACAGAAAGGATATTCCCATGACACCTGCTATCCAAACCCTGATCGAACGGTACCCGACCCTGCGTGATTGCGAGGACGCCATCAACCAAGCCGTGGAGCTTTTGATCGATGCTTACAAAAACGGCAAAAAGCTCCTGATCTGCGGAAACGGCGGAAGCGCCGCCGACGCGCTTCACATCGTTGGTGAATTGATGAAGAGCTTTACCAAGGAACGAGCCATTGATCCCACCGTTCGCGCGCGTCTTGAAGACGGCGGCGAGCATGGGGCATTCGTGGCCGCTCATCTGCAAGGCGCTCTGCCCGCCATCTCCTTGGTGAATGAGGTCTCCCTGCAAACCGCCTACGGAAACGACGTTGCTCCCGTTCTGGAATTTGCTCAGCAGGTCTACGGCTACGGCGTAGAGGGAGATGTCCTGCTCGGGATCTCCACCTCCGGAAACTCCGAAAATGTGATCTGCGCCGCCGAGGTGGCGCGTGCCAAGGGCATGAAGGTCATCTCGCTGACCGGCATGGGAGGTGGGAAGCTCGCCGCCGTGTCGGACACCCTGATCGCCGTTCCTGAGCGCGAGACCTACCGCGTACAGGAATTGCATCTGCCCATCTATCATGCCATCTGCGTCGCCTTGGAGGAAGCCTTCTTCTGATCCGCGACCGAAAGGAGACACCATGCATTACATTGGAATCGACATCGGCGGCACCAAAACCGCCGTGATCTTGGGAAACGAGCAGGGGGAGATCCTGAAAAAGGAGCGCTTCCCCACCACGACCGTACAGGAAACGCTTGCCCGCATCATGGAGGCGGTTGGAGCGATGGGAGAATGCGAGTCGATCGGTGTTTCCTGCGGAGGGCCGCTGGACGCCAAGGCAGGTCTGATCCTCTCTCCCCCCAACCTCCCAGATTGGGATCGCATTCCCATTACACAGCTTCTCACCGACCGCTTCGGCGTTCCCGCCTATCTTTGCAACGATGCCGATGCCTGCGCGTTGGCTGAATGGAAGTACGGCGCGGGAAAAGGCACACAGCACATGATCTTCCTGACCTTCGGCACGGGGCTGGGAGCCGGTCTGATCCTGAACAGTCGGCTTTACAGTGGAGCCTCGGGGATGGCAGGCGAGGTGGGACACATCCGCTTGGAGGAGGATGGCCCTGTCGGCTACGGCAAGGCAGGCTCCTTTGAGGGCTTTTGCAGCGGAGGCGGTATTGCCAAGCTCGGCAGAAGCATGGTCGCCAAGGCCTTGGAAAACGGCGAGACGGTGGGATTTTGGTCGCGCGACCGTGACCTGTCCGAACTGAACGCCAAGATCATTGGAGACGCCGCCGAGGCAGGCGATCCCTTGGCAAAAGAGATCTACCGTGAGAGCGCGCGTCACTTAGGGATCGGACTTTCCATCCTGATCGACGTATTCAACCCCGAACGGATCGTGATCGGAAGCGTCTTCGCCAGAAGCGAATCGCTTTTCCGCGAGGCGATGGAGGAGGTCATTGAGCGCGAGGCCTTGGAGCCCTCCCGTCGGATCTGTCGCGTTGTTCCCGCCGCTCTGGGCGAGCGCATCGGAGACGTGGCCGCCCTTTCGGTGGCAATGGGTCTGACGCTTTAACTGTTAGCGAAAAAAGAGAGAATGCACGCTTGCATTCTCTCTTTTTTGTATAGCGAAGCCCACGCAACCGTCGCGCGGTTTTCGGACAGAATCAATCATATGGATTGGGGTTATCGGTCAATCCCAAAATATAATCCGTTGAGGTTTTATAAAACCTTGCAAGAGCGATCAAATGAGGCACAGGCAACTGTCTGTGTTCATTCTCATATTGAGAATAGGTGTTTTGCTTGATATGCAAATAATTGGCAATAGACTCCTGTGTGTAATTGTGATCTTCTCTTAAATCTCGGATACGCATTTTTCTCCTCCTGCTTGTTGCTATAAAAATAATACCACATCTCGATTTGAGATATTGACTTTTATCTCAAAATGTGATATAATTTTTTTATAAATACAAAAACTATTTCACAAGGAGGATTTATGAAACAAATTTTGGAGGAGCTATGGTATGGAAACATTGATCCAAGCAACGATTGCTTCGGGGTAAGTAAGGAAGCCCAGCAACTGATGGGCTACATCAGCAAACACTACCAAAACCTATCGGAAACGCTCACCGATAAGCAAAAAGACATTTTGCAACGTCTTGACGATTGTTCCACCGAATTAACGGAAATGACCGAACGAGAGATATTTGTTTATGCCTTCCGTCTTGGCGCGAGAATCGCCATTGAGGTCATGTCCTTTGACACAAAGTGAACCTTTCCCACGGTAACGGAAAACCATCGACCGTGTCAGTAGCAAGCACTTCCCCTTTGCCTTCCCCAGTGGGGGAAGGTGGCAGCCGCTTGTCGGCTGACGGATGAGGTGTCCTTCATGCAAAGAAACACCTCATCCACCACTTCGTGGTCCCCCTTCTCCCACAGGAGAAGGCTACTGGATTCCTCGCTTCGCTCAGGTACATACTCTGCTGGGCAAAGCGAAAAAGCTTTGGAATCACCAGCACTGCTGGTGGTTGTCATTATACAAAAAGGAGAGGATGCACGCTTGCATTCTCTCCTTTTTCTTTTTCTCACCGCGCTTGCTTGCGGTATTCGCCGGGGGAGCATTGGTAGCGCTTTTTGAAGCGTCGGGAAAAGTTGGCGTAATCGGAAAAGCCCGCACGCTGGTAGACCTCCCCGATCGGCAGATCGGTGAGCAGGAGCAGGTTCTTGGCGTGGGAAAAGCGAACGTCATCCAAGAAGGATTGAAAGCTCTGCCCTGCCTGCTTTTGGAAGCAATCCGAGAAATAGGAGGGGGAAAAGCCGAGATAGGAGGCGGTCTTCTCCAAGGTCACCCCTCGGCGGAATTGCTCCAATACATAGAGCATGGCGCGTTGCGCCAAGGGTCGCTTGCGATCCACCGCCGTCGGCGACAGCGAGACCAGCTTTTGCAAAACGCACCGCAGAAGCGTTTGGGCAAAGATGCGATCGCTCTCGTGAACCCGTACCAGCTCCAAGAGAACCGTTTGGAGAAAGGTACTGTCGGTGGGGCTCAGGGTATAGACGGGAGAATCGGTGAGCGCCGACAGCGAGGACGGAAGCAATTCGCCCATGTGGTCGATCTGAAACATGACGTTGATCAGGCGCAGGTCTCCCTTGACCGCGTGCAGATTGACCGGCGTGAGAAAAACCAACCGATTGGGGCAGAGCGCGTACGGGACGCCATCGACCAAACAGCTTCCCTCTCCCTCCAAGATCATCTCCAATTCAAAAAAATCATGTCCGTGCGTTTCCATCTCTCCGCAAAAGCGCTTATGCGTGGCGCACATCAGCTCGTTCGGGATCGAATCACTGCGTTTGAGAATCCTCATGTCCATCCCCTCCCTTTTCGATCAGTATATCATAAAATCGAAAGAAAAGCAACCTTTTCCGAAAAATAAACTATGGGAATTGCGTAAAAAACATGCTATAATAGGGATAGAAACCAAACAGGAGGCTCGACTATGACAAAGCACAAGATTCATTTGATCGGAAACGCCCATCTTGACCCCATTTGGCTATGGCTTTGGCCTGAGGGCATGGCCGAGGTCAAGGCAACCTTTCGCAGTGCCTTGGATCGCATGAAGGAATTTCCCAAGTTCCGCTTTACATCGGCCTGCGGCGCATACTATATGTGGATCGAAAAGAGTGATCCCGCCATGTTTGAGGAGATCCGACAGAGGGTGCGCGAGGGACGGTGGTGCTTGGTTGGAGGCTGGCTTCTCCAACCCGATTGCAACATCCCCTCGGGCGAGTCGTTCGCGCGTCACGCGCTGATCACGCAACGCTATTTTCAGGAGAAATTCGGACAGATCGCCACGGTCGGCTACAACGTCGACTCCTTCGGTCACAATGGTAGTCTCCCCATGATCCTGCGTCAGAGCGGTATGGAGCACTACGTGTTCATGCGTCCCCAGCCCTTTGAGCGCACCTTTCCCCGTCAGCTTTTCCTTTGGGAGAGCCGTAGCGGCGACCGCGTCCCCGCCTACCGCATCCCCTTCCTATATAACATCGACGAGGCTCGCTTCCACTTCTTTGAAAAGATACGGGAATTGGACGAGCCGAGCGATCAGATGGCCTTCTATGGCGTGGGCAACCACGGCGGCGGCGCGACCGTGGAGCTTTTGGAGCGGATGGAGAGGGAGCTTTCCGACGACTTTATCTACTCCGATCCTGTTTCCTATTTTGCCGCGCAGGACACGTCGTCCCTCCCCGTGATCCGTGACGATCTGCAATACCACGCGAAGGGCTGTTACAGCGCGTGCAGTGAGATCAAGGCGCTCAACCGTCGCGCCGAGCAGGCATTGCTACGTACCGAGCGGCTGTCGATCCTCTCCCGTGAGTGGATGAACACACCCTACCCTGCCGAGGAGCTTGACCGCGCTTGGAAGAATTTGTTGTTCCACCAATTCCACGACGTTTTGGGCGGTTGCTCGATCCGCGAGGCCTATGAGGACGCCCGTTTGTTCCTTCACGAAAGCCTCGCCATCTCGGAGAGAGCCTCCAACTTTGCTGTTCAGCAGATCTCTTGGAGCGTCAATACGCTGGGAGACCGTCCCGAGGGACGCATCACTGCGGCCGAGGCAAAGGAGATCGGCACGCCCATCGTTGTTTTCAACTCTCTCCCCTTCGAGGCTGTGGGAGAGATCCATTTGCGCGGCAACTATCGCGCGGTGAGCGACCATGCAGGCAATTCGCTCCCCATCCAAAAGGTACGGGATTCGAAGATCCACGTGCAGGGAGACAAGTTTGGAACGCTGTTTTCGGCGCGCGTCCCTGCCATGGGCTACGCCCTCTTTTACGCGCATCCGGGACAGATCGACGAGGGCGCACATCCCTCTCCCTTCCGCATCACCGATCACTCAATGGAGAACGGACGCATCCGCGTGTCGTTTGATCCCAACACGGGAGAATTGACCGAATATACCCTGCTTGAAACGAATGAAAATCTCCTGTCCGCCCCCACGGGTCTGCGTCTGTTCTCGGACGAGACCAGCGACACGTGGGCGCACAACGTGGAGATCTACGACAAGGAGATCCCCCTGACCGTCACGGGATCGGCACATTTCATTGAGAAAGGACCGCTACGCGTCACACTTCGCACCGAGCAGAGCTTTTTGGATTCTCGTATTCTGCGCGACTATTCCATGACTGCCGACAGCGCGGAATTGACCGTGAAGACACGGATCACCTTCCGTGAGCGCTTTGGTGTGCTGAAATTCACACTCCCTGTTGCGTTGGAGGATCCCACCTGCATCTGTCAGATCCCCTTTGGCTGGATCGAGCGCGCGCGGGACGGCAAGGAGCAGGTCACGGGCGATTGGATGGCAATGCATCAAGAGGGGCGCGGCTTGGCGATCGCCACCGATTCCAAGCACAGCTTTTCGGCGCGCGGAAACGCTTTGGAGCTGACGGTTTTGCGAAACGTGATCTTTGCCGACCACTATGGGCAACAGCATCGGGATGAATTCTGCGAATTCACCGAGGAAAACGCGGAGCATCGCTTTACCTACCGCATCTTCCCCTATCACACCCAAGCCGATGCCGAGCGAAGCAGCCTGCGGTTGCAAAATCCGCTGATCTACATTCCCGAGACCTTCCACAAGGGGTCTCTTGCGCCCACGGCTTCCTCGATCGCGCTGTCGGCCGAGAACCTTTTGGTGACGGCGGTGAAGCGTTCGGAGGACGGAGAGGCGTTGATCCTGCGGATATTGGAATGCAACGGACAGGACACACGGGCAACGGTGACGCTGTTCGGGCGCGACTATTCCGTGTTTGTCGGACACGACCAAGCGGCGACGTTCCGCATCTGCGGCGACGAGATCGCACAGGTAACCTTCTTAGAATAACCCAAGGGAGCGGCGTCTTGCGACGCCGCTCCTTCGCACTTTGTTCGCACAAACTCACAGGGAAAGTTTCGGTCAAGCCTTTTCAAAGGCTTGCGGGGTGGAGGGGCAGAGCCCTCCTCGCCCGTCGCAACGGGCGAAATAACCCTTGGCGTTTTCTTTGATAACTTTCTTTTGCGCCGACGGTGTCAAAAGAAAGTGGCCGAGGGGATTTATGTCGTTACAAGTAGTACAGTTCGTTATCGAAATCAGCTTTCTTAGCCGCTTTTCTCTTGCAGGAAGGAGGCGCAAGAGAAAAGCTATCAAAAGAGAACGCCGCAAGAGAGTTTCGCCCTCTGCGGAGGGCGAGGAGGGCTCTGCCCCTCCACCCCGCAAACTTTTGAAAAAGTTTGATCAAAACTCTCAACAGGGGCTTGTGCGAACAAGGTAGAGCGGCGGCGTCCAAGGACGCC
>JAZSKO010000273.1:0-6788 GCA_045534875.1 Eubacteriales bacterium
TTACACCGAAGAATCAATGTCGGAAAAGGAGGATTTTGCGCTTGAAGAAGATTCTCATGACCGCACTGCGGATTTGGATCAGAATATTTCTGACGAGAACCGAACGTTCGATGACACCGACGCATTACCCAAACCCGAGGAAGAAAGGATCCTCGCACTCAAGCAGGAAATCCAAGCGTTAAAGCTTGCTCTGCAAGAGGCAGAATCTCTCAATCAACGCATTTCCGAGGAGTTGGGAGAATTTCACCTGCTCATTCCCGAAACCGAAATCCAAGCGCTTCCCGAGTCGGTTTGGGAACAAGTAAAAAACGGAATCCCTCTTTCTGCCGCTTATGCGCTTTACGAAAAAAAGCGTGTCGCTGCCGAAATGAGAGCCACGCGCGTCAATCTTCAAAACGCCGCCATGAGCTCCGGCTCTGCGGGTAAAAACACCTCCTCGGAATATTTTTCACCCGATGAGGTCAGAAGCATGTCACAAGAAGAAGTGCGAAGACATTACACAAAAATTTTAGAATCGATGAAAAAGTGGCTCACATGAGCGATTTCATTCATCCCCAAATTACATTTATTTTTTAAAAAAGAAAGGAAATTATTATGGCTATTACCAACTTTATTCCCACCATCTGGAGCGAGAGCCTTCTTCAGGCCATGGACAGAAAGTACATCGGTGTTGCGAACTGCAACCGTGAGTTTGAGGGCGAGATCCGCGAGAAGGGCGGCACGGTCAAGATCTGCGGTCTTGGCACGATCCTGATCGGCGATTACAACCGAAACACCAACATGGATGCCCCCGATACGCTCAGAGACGTTTGCTACGATCTGACGATCGAAAAGGCAAAGTACTTCCACTTCCAGATCGACGACATTGATCGCGCACAGGCCTCTCCTCATCTGATGGAGACCGCCTTGAAGGGCGCGGCCTCCTCCCTGATCAACGAGGCGGAGCTGTACGTCTTCCAGGTGGCGAAGGGAACGACCCACATCATCGACACCGACGATCTCTCCCCCGAAAACGTCTTCAACACGCTCATTGACGCGCGCACCACGCTTCTTTCCTACGGTGTCACCGATCCCAATGACATCGTGGTGGAGGTTGCTCCCGAGATCGCGGGTAAGCTGATGAAGGCGAAGCTCGCTCTCTCCACCGACAACACAGCACTCCTGGAGAAGGGCTGCATCGGAAACATCGGCGGATGCAAGATCTACACGACCTCTGCCATTCCCCAATCGTACAGCGACGGCCAGAAAAAGCAATTCAACTGCTTCGTTCGTTCGCGTCGCGCCATCGCCTTCGCAGAGCAGCTCTCCGAGGTGGAGGCATACCGTCCCGAGCTCCGCTTTGCGGATGCCATGAAGGGTCTGCATCTCTACGGCGCAAAGATGGTTTACCCGAACGAGGTCATTCGCGTCACGTTCACCGTGAACGACTGAGGAGGTGACGCCGCTTGACCAATCAGGATCTTTACAACGCGGCGCTTCGATTGGCAAGTGAGGTCGCATCGGTTGGCGAAAACGCCGACTACGAGGAGCGCGCTGAATATATCCTGGGCGTTCTCTGCCTGCGGTACGCCTCCCTTGACCGAGACTACCGCTTGGCAAACGGTATGAAGGAGGCAACCCTGCCAACCCTTCCCCACCTTTCCCTCGCCGCACAATTTCCTCTGTGTGAGGTCTTTGCCGCTCCCGTCTCGTATGCACTCGCCGCCTTGCTTGTGGCGACCGAAAGCCCTGCCCTCAGCGATCGCTTGGAGCATCAGGCAGACGACGCGCTCGTCGCCATCCGCCAAGCGATCCCCTTCCAAAGCGAGCGCATTTCGGATCGCTATGCCTTCTTCGGTTCTTCCTTATAAATAGAAGGACCGCAGGGAGCGTGTCGGGAATCCGTTGAGTTGGTCTCTCTCCCCTGCCTGCGAAAACCTCCCGATCCGTTCCCGCCCGTCCGTCTTTTCGGAGACGGACGGGCTTTTTGTTTCCAAAAAAGGAATTTACCATATTCCGTTTTTGTCCGTTTTTGGTCGAGTCTCCTGTGGAATTCCTGTTTTGGAATAAAATATTTTCCAAAACCCCTTGACAAACCGAAAAAAGTGTGCTATCCTATTGGTGTTGAAATTCGGAAATTGACAATCAATTCCAAAAAGGGAAAGGAAACGCAGCTATGGCAGCAACCAAAAAGATGAAGAAGACCCCCGTCCCCACCGATCTGGACGCGGCGGGCAAGCAAAAGGCTCTGGCCACCGCAATGTCCCAGATCGAGCGAGATTTCGGCGTTGGCTCGATCATGAAGCTGGGCGAGAATCGCAGCATGGAGGTGCAGGCGGTGCATACGGGCTCGGTGTCCTTGGATTTCGCTTTGGGAATCGGTGGCGTGCCGAAGGGACGCATCATTGAGATCTTCGGCCCGGAATCCTCGGGCAAGACCACCGTGGCGCTTCATATCATGGCTGAGGTTCAGAAAAGCGGCGGAACCGCCGCCTTTATCGACGCGGAGCACGCGCTCGACCCCGTTTATTCCAAGGCGCTCGGCGTGGATATTGACAACCTGCTCGTCTCCCAGCCCGATTGCGGAGAGGACGCCTTGGAGATCTGCGAGGCGTTGGCTCGCTCGGGCGCAGTGGATGCCATCGTGGTGGACTCGGTGGCGGCTCTGGTTCCCCGTCAGGAGATCGAGGGCGACATGGGACAATCCATGGTGGGTGTGCAAGCCAGAATGATGTCGCAGGCCATGCGTAAGCTCTCGGGTGTTATCTCCAAGAGCAACTGCGTGGTGATCTTCATCAACCAGATCCGCGAGAAGGTCGGCGTGATCTACGGCAACCCCGAGACCACCCCCGGCGGTCGCGCTCTGAAATTCTTTGCGTCCGTCCGTATTGACATCCGCAAGACCGAGCAGCTCAAGGACGGAAACGATATCTACGGAAATCACGTCAAGTGTAAGATCGTCAAGAACAAGGTCGCGCCTCCCTTCCGCGTGGCGGAGTTTGATATCCTCTACGGCAAGGGCATCTCCCGCTCGGGCGAGGTCTTGGATCTGGCTATCGCGGTGGACGTGATCAAAAAGAGCGGCTCTTGGTTCTCCTACAACGGTGAGCGCATCGGTCAGGGCAAGGAAAACGTGCGGAAGCTGCTGGAAAGCAACGAGGAGCTGTTGGATGAAATTGAGGAAAAGGTGCGTGAGATGAGCGCCGAGGCCTCCAAGGCGATGGAACCGGAATTTGAGGTGGAGGACGAGGACGACGAGGATTTTGACCTGCGTCTGAGCCGCGACGAAGAGGATGATTGAGCGTCTTTCCCAGCCACTTGAGTCTTACCTTCCCCTTCGCATCACCCTGCGCTCCCTGCAAGCCAGACGGAATGGCTCAGAGATCGCGATCGCGGTGTCGATCGAGAACGGAACCGACTGTGAAAACCGTCTGTTTGTGGTCGGTGTGGAGCAATACTGCGAGCAGGGCTGGAAGCGCGGGGAGCTTTCCGAAGAGCAATTTGACGTGTTGGAGCGCGCATCCTCGCTTCACGGGGCTCTGCTCTGCGGCGAGAATCTGCTCTCCTACGGCTCCTGCACCAAGCAGACATTGACCCGAAAGATCATGCGTCACGGCTTTTCCCGTGAGGAGGCCATGGCTGCCTCGGAGCGTCTTTGTGAGATGGGGCTGATCGACGAAGCCGCGGACATGAAGCATGAGGTGGAGAAGTGCTTGCGAAAGCTCTGGGGCGCCGGTCGCATCCGCGCCCATCTCTGGACGAAGGGCTTTGAGCGCGAGGTCTTGGACACCCTACCCTCGCTTTTGGAGGAGGTGGACTTCCCCTCTCTCTGTATGCGTCTGATCCAAAAGCAGTACGGTATCCCCACCGATTCCAATGAGCGCAATCGCGTCACCGCCGCGCTCTATCGCTACGGCTACGCGTCGAGCGAGATCCGCGAGGCCTATCGGCGTTTGCAACAAGAGGAAGGCTGACGCGCCCTCAACAAACAAGAACAGAAAACACCCCGTTGTCCTGCTTCGATAAAGCACGGCGACGGGGGTGCTTCGTTTCGGTCATGTTTTGTAGCATTTGCATGGAAAAAGAGGAATCCCGTCAACAAAAAAATTGCGGATCCCTCTTGCTTTTTTTCGTTTGAAATGCTATAATATAGATTGGATAGTTATTTGTTGGCAAGCCCAACGCGATACAGGATATTTTCCCCAAATGAAAGGATCGACGAAATGATGAATGACGAACAAAAGCAGGACTCCCTGCAAGCGCCTGCATCCTCCCCTCCAACCGGACAAACCACGTCGACGAGCGCACAGCCCAAAAAGGGGCAAGCCGCGCGATCTGCGTCCTCGGGTGGATCGAAAAAGGGCTCCTCCGACCGCGTTCACGCCTCCACCGCAGAGAGTGTGGGACGGGGCGGTGCGTCGCGCAAGAAGGCATCCCCCTCGGGTGGCTCTGCTCCCAAAAAGCCGAAAAAGGAAAAGGTGGAGCTGGATGAGATCCCCCGTTCCTCGCGTCCCGCGCATCGGGTGATCCCCTTTTTGCTGATCGCTCTGGCGGTCTTCCTCGCCACCTGTCTCTTTTTAAACCTGTTTTGCAACCTCGGCAACCGTTGCGCGGCGAACCCCTCCGATCACTGGATGGGCAGCGCGGGCTACTGGATCTGCTACGGTCTGTTTGGCATGTTTGGCCCTGCCGCCTTTGCCATCCCCCTGCTCATTCTGAATATGGCTCTCTTTTGGAAGGCCTACATCGACAACCGCTTGGTGCTGGAAAAGGCCATCGCATCGCTGGTTTGTCTGGTCTTTCTCAGCACGCTGATCCATGCCTGCTGTTTGGCCGTCCTGCCTGTTGAGAGCCGCCACATCGTGGCGCGCGATCTGATCGAGCACGGCGCGAAAATGACCGGCGGAGGACTTGTGGGCGGTGGGATCGGATACCTGCTCGTTCGCGCCCTGAACGCGGTCGGCGGTATCCTCGTCAGCGTCTTCCTCACGCTCCTTTCGGTCTTCTTCTTCCTTGGCATGACCCCTCAACACCTGATGGAGCGGATCAAGACCGCGCGCAACCTCAAAAACGCCTCCAAGGATCCCTTGGGTGCGGATGACGAGGAGCCGATCATTGAGCAGATCCGTCAGAAGCACAAGAAGGCCGCGACCGGACAGACGACGACCGACTTGACCGAGTCCCCCATCACACCTCCTGCGGGCGCTGTGCAATACCGCGGCGAGACCAAGGGGAAGCGCGCCCAGACGACCGCCGAGGACGATGGGCTGGCTCCCATGCCCATGCCGATCTTAGATGCCTCCGACGAGGACGCCGAGGAGAACCCTCTGTTCGTCCCCGACGATGTGCAACAGAAGGAGGATGAGCCTCGGATCGTGGCGATGTCGGCCGCCGAGGAAGCTCCCAAAAAGAGTGAGACCCCCCCTCCCGCACCGAAGCCGACTCCTGCACCGACGCCAATGCCGGCACCGAAGCCTGTTCCCGAGCCGCAGCAGCCTCCCCGTCCCGCTCCCACCTCGCAAACGATGGATTCGGTCTTCCCACGGACACCCGTGGAAAGCGGAAAGCGCCAACGCGTGCAACGCTCCGACCGTCAGTTTGAATTGCGTGATATCTTCATTGATCTGGACGATCACAAGCCGTCCACTCCTCCCCCTGCGAGAAAGCACGCGCCGCTCCCCCCCGAGGTTCCCATGCCGGATTCCTCCCAGAGAACGCGCACCTCTCCCGCGCCTCAGCGTCCGACCGACGGACGCACCGCGCCGACTACTCCCACAGCCAGACCCTCTGCAACAGGCGCGTCTACGCAAAAGCCGACCCCCGGTGTGACGAGACCCTCCGGCAGTGGCGTTGTTCCGAGACCTGCCGTTCCCTCCACCAAGCAGCCCGCCGAGCCGCGTACCACCGCCGCTCCCGCGCGTCCTGCGTCGGGTGGTGTTCGTCCCCGTCCTGCCTCGCCGTCCGACGGCTCAAAGGCAGATGCTTCGCGTTCTGCTCCCATCATCCGTCAGGCCCAAAGCACCGAGAAGGTGGAGTACGGTCTGACCCCCGAGGAATTTGAAAGACGCGAGGCCGCCGTGACCATCTATCGCGCGTCCTCGTCGAAAAAGACGCCGACGGGCGGAAAGGCCGCGCCCGCAAAGCCGACCACTCCCCCGAAAAAGCCCGAAACGGCTCCCAAGCCGAAAAAGTACGTCTTCCCCCCGATCTCCTATCTGCATCCGGGTGAGCCCCTGACCGAGCAGAACAAGGCCGAGATCGCGGAAAACATGAAAAAGCTCCAAGAGACGCTTGGAAACTTCAACGTTCGCGTTCGCGAGATCACCTATTCCATCGGCCCGACGGTCACGCGCTACGAGATCTTCCCCGACGTGGGTGTTCGCGTTCGCAGTATCACCAATCTGGCTGACGACATTGCCTTGGCGTTCGCCGTTCAGGGCGTGCGTATGGAGGCGATCGCGGGTAAGAGCGCCATTGGCGTGGAGGTCCCGAACGCCACCCGCTCCAATATCTTCCTGCGCGACCTTTTGGAATCTCCTACCTTCAAAAACGGTACCAGCCGTCTCACCGCCGGCTTGGGCGCAGATGTTACCAATACTCCCCTGCTCTTTGACGTGGCCAAGATGCCCCACCTTCTGGTCGCAGGTACGACCGGATCGGGTAAGTCGATCTGCATCAACTGTATCATTATGAGTATCCTCTACAAGGCGCGTCCCGACGAGGTCAAGCTCCTTCTGATCGACCCGAAAAAGGTGGAGTTTGCCCCCTATAAGGGTCTGCCTCATCTGCTGGCTCCCATCGTGCTGACG
>JAZSKO010000099.1:0-2297 GCA_045534875.1 Eubacteriales bacterium
TGGAGATCACGCAACAGATGCTGTTTGAGGTGATCGATCCCATTATCAACGATCTGAGGCTTCTTTCGATGGATCGCGAGGCGCAGGTGCGCCCGATCTACCGCTTTACGCATACCGATGCCCACATCACCTATGTGGACACCTCGGACAAAACGAGCTGGGTACGGGAGGCCTACCTCTGCTTGCAGGATCGAAAGGGCGATTGTTTCAGCTATTTCGCCGTGGCAAAGGCCTTCTTCGTTCGTCTCGGCATCCCGAATCTGGACGTGCAACGTCTGCCCGGCTATACCGATGACACACACTACTGGTCGATGGTGGATATCGGAGACGCCAACGCCTCGCGCTGGTATCACTTCGATGCCTGCCGCTTGCGTGACGTTCCCTATGAGGGAAGCCTGCTCACCGACCGACAGGTGGATGCGTTCAGCCGTATGAGAGCCAATTTCTATCTCTACGACCGCGCCGCCTATCCTGCCACCGACACAAGGGAGATCCTATCGCGTCCCGATCTGATCCCCTATTACGCAAGCTAAAAAGAGGGAAAGGGAGGAAAGACAGATGCAACGAAATATTTTGGAATATCTGGAAGCCACCGCGCCGCGTCTGCCGAGCAAGATCGCCTATTCCAATGGCAAAGAGCATATTTCCTTTTCTGAGCTATACCGTGGCGCGAGAGTCTTGGGAACGAACCTCTGCAAAAGGGGATACCGAGCCGAGCCGATCGCCATTCTGATGGAAAAGCATCCGCGTGTGCCGATCGCCTTCTTTGGATCGGTCTACGCGGGTTGCTACTACGTTCCGCTCGATCCCACCATGCCGCCCAAGCGCATGGAAGGAATTTTGGAGCAGGTGGGAGCAAGGCTTCTGATCGTGGACGAAAAGGGGGCGCGGATCGCGCGAGAGCTTTCATTCGCGGGAGAATGCCTGCCGTATGCCGACCTTGTGGAAGGCGAGATCGACGAGGACGCCTTGACCGCT
Source organism: Eubacteriales bacterium (assembly GCA_045534875.1). GTDB lineage: Bacteria > Bacillota > Clostridia > Oscillospirales > CAG-272 > UMGS1865. The sequence continues at coordinate 979 of JAZSKO010000099.1, forward strand.
GTTCGCGAGCAACAGCTCGACATAGATCCGATCTATATCGTCTTCACCTCAGGATCGACGGGAACGCCGAAGGGCGTGGTGGCCTGCCACCGTTCGGTGATCGACTATGTGGAGGCGCTCTCGGATACTCTTGGGTTCGGCGAGGATTCGGTGTTCGCCAACCAAACGCCGCTCTTTTTCGACGCTCCCTTGAAGGAGCTGATGCCAGTCATCAAATTCGGAGCGACCGCCTATTTCGTACCGAAAATGCTCTTTTCCTTCCCAACCAAGCTCTGCGATTATCTCAACGAGCATCGCATCAACACGGTCTGCTGGGTGGTAACAGCACTCACCATGATCTCATCCACAGGGACGTTGCAGTCCAATCCGCCGCGCTATCTGAAAACCGTCGCCTTCGGAAGCGAGGTCTTTCCGCCGGCGCAGTACAAGCTGTGGAGGGAAGCACTTCCAAACGCCGCCTTCTTCAATCTCTACGGCCCAACCGAGGCCACGGGAATGTCCTGCTATTGGAGAGCCGACCGTGAGCTCGACGAGGGAGAGCCGATCCCGATCGGTCGCCCCTTCCCAAACACGGGGGTGTTGCTCTTGGGAGAGGACGGTCAACCCGTGCCGTCCGGTGAGGCGGGCGAGATCTGTCTGCGCGGCACTTGCGTCACGCTTGGCTATTACAACGACCCCACGCGTACCGAGGAGGTCTTTGTTCAGAATCCCACACACGCCCGCTATCCCGAGCGCATCTACCGAACGGGAGACATGGGCAAATACAACGAGCGAGGCGAACTGGTCTTTCTCACCCGTCGCGATTCCCAGATCAAGCATCAGGGACATCGCATCGAGCTTGGCGAGATCGAGGCGGCGGCCGACGCCGTCGGCGCGGCAAGAGCCTGCTGTGTCTACGACAGGGAACGCCGACGCATCCTGCTCTACTATGTGGGAGCGCCGGACGCAGGGGAGATGTCCGCGCAGCTAAAAGCCTATCTTCCGCGCTATATGCAGCCGTCTGCCTGCATCCAATTGGACGCCATGCCCCTCACTCCCAACGGAAAGATGGACAGACGCGGCCTTTCGGAGAGGGCAAGAAACGAAAAATAAGCGAAAAGCCGTGAAAAAGACAAAAAAATACGAAAGAATCGCAAAAAGAACTTGATTTTTTGCAAGGAATGGTTTATAATAAGAGAGGATATATTTCATAAAAAACAGGAGGATTTACTCATGCTCGTTTCCGCAAAAGAGATGCTTCAAAAAGCAAAGGCAGGCCACTATGCAGTTGGCCAGTTCACCATCAACAATCTGGAATGGACCAAGGCCATTCTGCTCAC
>JAZSKO010000031.1:0-7533 GCA_045534875.1 Eubacteriales bacterium
AACCAAGCCGGCAATGTAGTAAGCAGCGGTGGGACCGAAATCGGCGTTTACAGCATCCTTGTTACCGTTTGCAACGACCTCGGAGCCGTTGTTGGTACAATCAATATAGGTGTTGTTCGTGCAGTAGTTTGCGCCGATCAAGCCGCCAACACGAGCCGAACCGTATATCCAAGCATTGTTCACGCAGTTCTTCATGGTAACGGAAGAAACCGTTGCATCAACACTGCCAATGAGGCCGCCAAGGGCTCTTGAAGCATTGTCTTTGTTTCCCGTACCAACGCGAGCAGCGGTAACCTCGCAGTTCTCAATGGTTGCGGTTCCAACGGTGATCTGTGCAATGAGACCGCCGTTGATATCACGTCCCCAAAGGAAAATGCTTCCTGCCTGCGTGCAGTTCTTGATGGTTACAATCGCGGTTGCATCCGCAACAGGATCGGTAAGAGTACCAATTACGCCAATCAAGCCTGCGGCACGGTGGCCGTATGCGTAGCCAATGCCGTAGTTGTTGTAGATATTCTCAACCGTCAGGCTTCCGGTAGCGGCACCGATCAGAGTTGCCTGTCCAAGGTTGCCATCCTGCTGCTTTGTGCAGGTCTGCACAGAGTAGGGCTTGTCGTACTGCTGAGTGGTTTGGGTGGTCACCAAGCGCACGTTCTTAATGGTTGCGTTCTTGGTGGAGTTGAAGAAACCGAGGGTCTTGCTGTTCTCGTTTTTCAGGGTGAAGTTTTTGATGGTGTAGCCCTGACCATCGAAGGTTCCCATGAAGGGAGCAGCATCGGTTCCAATTCCCGCAAAGAGGGACTTGGTGATCTTGGTGGCATCGTCATCTCCGTCAACAACGGTCTCGGAGAAGTCGATATCACACACAAGGTAGATAGTGGTACCCTCGAAGGTTACGCCGCTCGACACGAAGAAAGCAAGTCTCTCCAAGTCATCCGTCGAGCCTACTACGTAGTTCTTTGAGGTAGCGGACTCCGCATTCGCAATGTCGCTAACATAGGAATATACTCCCTCGTCAGGCACTGTTACGGTTGCCTTCTCCGCTTTGTAGCCGACCTTGGAGGTGTCGGCGCCGGTGGTTTCTGCGCTCGCGGTAAACGGAACTGCCACGATCAAAGACAGGACCATACAGAGAGCCAGAAGGGTTGAAAGAATTCTTTTCATGTTCTCTCTCCTTACATGATGTATTTGCCGGATGCCTTTCATGGGGCATCACATAGCCTGTGTTGTTGGTAGTCTTGCTGTTTTTTGTTGCTTTTGCACAATTTTTCGTCTCTTTTTTTGGAGACAGAAACAGTTTTCACTACATCCATATTATACACTACTCTTTAAAAAAAGTCAATATTTCTTCCAACATTTTTTTAAGATTGACCTTTTTCACAAAAAAATAGGGTAAAATTCGGCAAAGAGACGGTTTTTTCTGTCCAAAATAACGAAAGATAAAAAACAGAGGGGAGAAGACGCTTGCGCGTCCTCTCCCCTTGCATGGGTTTGAAGCCAAAGGCTTACTTGAACATATCTCCCCACGATTTTCTATCGCTGTCTTTTCCATCGAAGTAGCCCGTGTTCATTTCAGACAAAACGCTTGTTGCGATCACGTCCTCGTTCGAAAGCACGCAGATCACAGCCTCGGGCATTTGATACATTTTTTTCATATTCAATTCCCTATCCTTTCTTTACTGTGTGCGTGCGATCAAGAAGCCAACGCGGGGATGGTGATGGTTACAACCTCACCGAGTTCTTCTTGGGCGCCAGCTTGGTCGCCGGGATCACCGAAGGTGGTGATGGTGAGCGTGATAGCCTGGTCGGTGGGGATGTCCTCGATCACGAAGGTGAAGAAGCGAGCATCGGTTCCACGGTATGCAGGCGTGTTCACAGTTTCGCCAGCGGCGTCGATGGCCTTGTATGCCGTGTAGGTTTCGAGAACCTCGGTCTTGCCGCCGAAGGTGACCTTGAAGCCGACCTTACCGTATGCAAGATTGTCGATGCTTCCGATCAGACGGAGATCTCTCGAACCATCGGCATTCACTCTGGTCTGGTAGCCTTCCCACTGAGCGGTGTTGGCGTAGTTCTTGCAGTTTGCGTCTGCACCGTGTGTACCACTGCCGCTATTGTTTGCACCAATCAAGCCATCCAAAATCTGCGCGGAGTTGGTGATAGTCAGCTTCGCGTAGTTTTTCACATTGTTGAGCTTCAAATCCTTAACAGCATTGTTTGCAATGATACCCGAACCGCTGGCGGTCGTTATCATGCCGTAGTTGGTGCAGTTGGTAAAGGTTGCGCCACCGCAAGCAATTCCAATAAAGCCCGCGCACTGATCACGCATACAGGTCACATTTCCGTTGTTCACGCTATCGGTAATCGTGGTAGTTTCAGCATCGTGGTAGCCAATGAAGCCCGCCGCACGCCAACCGGTGGAGGTAATGTTTCCATTGTTGGTGCAATCCGTGATCGTCAGCGTTCCACCGGTGGCTTGAAGAGCCGTTCCAATCAAGCCGCCGTGTCTGTGGCCTCCGGTAATGTCCATATCACCGTTGTTTACGCAGTTGGTAAGGGTAGCGGTCTTTCCGGTTGCTGCGCCGATCAAGCCGCCAACGCCGAGGTAGACAATGGCCGTTCCATCGCTCTTTGTCTTTGCCGTTACAACCTTTGCGTTGTTTTCGCAATTGGTCATCGTGACGGGCTTATCCACCTGACCGATCAGGCCGCCTACAAAGCATGCACCCGAATCGCTATAAACAGAAATCGCGGCATAACCACTGTTACCGTTGGCTTCGACCTTCGAGCCTTCGTTTCTGCAATCCACAAAGGTGTTGACGGGACAATTGCTTGCGCCAACCAAACCGCCTATGTTGATGGATGCGTAGACATACGCCTTGTTCAAGCAGTCCTCCATGGTGAGGGAGGAGGTGGTGGGCTTCATGAAGCCGATCAGTCCACCTACGCGAGCGGAAGCAGTACCCGCATCACTTCCCCGAACCTCGGAAGCGGTAACCGCACATCTATTCACCGTGAGGCTTCCAGTATGAACCAAACCAATCAAGCCACCCTGGTCATCTCTGGACCAACTCCATACGTTTCCGGCCTGGGTGCAACGACTGATTCTTACAATGGCGTTGGCATTCGTAACTCCACTGGTACCAATCACACCGATCAGACCACCCGCACCGGCACTGTATGCATAATTCAATCCGTAATCGGAGTAAACATTGTCAACCGTCAGACTTCCCTTTGCCCAACCGATCAAAGCGCCCTGGCCTGCCGTTACGTTGGTCGTGGGGTTCACATCGAAGGGAGCGGCATAACTCCTATCGTTGGTATTGGAGGAGACCAAGCGCAGGTTCTTGATGGTTGCGCCCTCAGTGGCATTGAAGAAGCCCAGGGAGGTGGACGTCTCATTTTTCAGAGTGAAATTAGAGATGGTTAAGCCCTGACCGTCAAACGTCCCCTTGAAGGGATGGTCGTTCGTTCCGATACCTGCAAAGAGCGTGTACGCGATCTTGTCTGCATCGGTGGTGGCGGTCATGCCGGTCTTGAAATCCAGATTGTAGATCAGATAGATGGTCTTTCCTGCGAAGTCGAAGGTACCGTCTGCCACAAGGGCAGCCAAATACCGCAAGTCATTCACATCGCGAACCTGGAAGATCGTGTCCGCGTCATAGCGCGAGGTTCCGATCACCGTACCAGTGTTAGAGTCAACTACGGTCGGCCTGATGTTTCCAATAGAGTGATGCTTACCGTACGTCTCGGTTCCCGAGGTGGGGACGTATCCGGTGCTCATGACGATACCGGTGTTCTCGCAGTTGGTCGCCGAATAGGTAGCACCCGAAGTAACAATTCCCGTTACGATATTGGCGTTGGCAGAAGCCGTCACGTGTCCACGGTTTACGCAGTTCGAAATCGTTACGTTACAGTTTTGGTTGATCTGACCAAAGAATCCACCCGCTCCGGCGGTTCCGGTTGACTCCACGTTTCCTTCGTTGACGCAACCGCTGATATCCGCGCCAAAGCTTGCCGCCAATCCAAACAAGCCTCCTGCACTCTGGGAGGCGGTGACATCACCGTAGTTTGCACAGCCAACCAAAGAACGATTGGTCATGGGATGGCAAGGCGTTGCGATCAAGCCGCCTGCATTGCCGGAACCACTCGTTACGGTTCCCTCATTTACGTTGTAAACAAATTGGAGCAGAACATCGGTGTATCCAATGATACCGCCCACGTGGTTTTGGGTGCTCGTGATCGTTCCGGTATTCTTGCAGTAGTTAACTGCATTGTTTCCGGTATGGTAGCCGATGATACCGCCCGTGCGGTCGGCTCTTCCCGTGATCGTTCCCGAGTTGGTGCAATAGGTAATATAGGCCTTCGCTTTGTTATTCGTTGTGCCTTCATCACCGGCTTCTGCAGTTCCGGCAATACCGCCAAGGTAACCGCCCGTGCCGCCCGTCAGATCAGCCTTGTTCACGCAGTTCTGAATGGTGTACGTAACGTAATAGTCAACTACCGTGTTGGTGCTATCCGTGTAATGAATTGCACGACCAGCCTTTCCAACCACACCACCCATATGATTGATGCCGGAAACCGATCCTGCATTCACGCAATCCTTGATCGTTCCACCAGCCATCACACCGGCAATACCGCCGACAGGGCTCTGAGAAGAGGCATACTTGTCGGCCACGCTTCCGTCGAAGGTGCAACCGATGACATTTCCCTCGTTTATGTTACCAACCAGTCCGCCAATGCCGCGATTGTTATGGACGTCTGCACGGTTGGAGATGATCGTCGTGGAAACCTTGCAGTTTTCCACGGTGGGAGTTGCGCCGGGGGTAATGTTATCGAAACGCGACAACCAAGCAACCAAGCCACCAATAAAACGGAACTGTGACAAGTTGGCGGCGCCTCCATCGGCATCGACCGTGATCGAGCAGGTGCTATCCATCACGACGTTACAGATCTTTCCTTCCGAACCAACATAGCTAAACAAGCCCACACCCCAAAAATCGGTGGTATCTTTGGTAACCTTCAGATCCCAGTTCTTGATGGAGTAACCCTGACCATCGAACGTGCCTGCGAAGACGTCGACCCAACCAACACCTTGGCCAATGCCATAGAAATCGGTCACGCCGTTGAGGTCAATGTCATTCGCCAGATAGAAGGTGTAGCCCTTCAATCCCTTATTGGCCTCGCTTTGCAGCGTATCCAATTTTTTAAGACCGGCTACGTCGCTGATCTGATATTCCGTTGGAATTGTTGCATTAGACCCAGCCAAAGGCAACGAACCGGATATAGCATTGATATCGGTAAGCTCGCCCTTGTCTACTGTGGGAGCTTTTGCCACATAACCGCCATCCGCACTTGCGCCGGCGATTGCGTTCTCTGCGCTCACTGTAAACGGAACTGCCACGAGCATCGACAGGACCATGCAGAGAGCCAGAAGGGCTGAAAGAATACGTTTCATGTTTTCTCTCTCCTTACATTGATGTTATATTTGCCAGATGCCTTTTTTCAAGACATCGTGAAGCCTGATTCTAATTTTAGGACTTGTTTTTTGTAATCATTTCACAAATCCTTACACCTTTTTTGTTCAAATGGACAAAAAGGTGGCAGTTTCTATTATATACCAATCTTTGAAAAAAGTCAACCATTTTTCTAAAAAAAGATAAAATTGTTTGATTTGTCCAAAAAAGCAACCCATGTTTTCGTTTTTTCGTTCTTTTTCTGTTCATATTCACGAAGTCTCCGTTTTCCTTCCTTTTATATATGTGTTTTTCTCGGTGCTTGTCATGTTTTTTTCGGCTCTTGCATAGAATGTAGCACAATTTCTGAATTTGAAAAGGAGCGAATTGGAATATGAGTGCTTATGAAACCTCCCGCGCCGTTCGGATGCAGGTCCCCTTCGGGCAAAAGCAGACCCTGACCGAGCTTTCTCATGAATTTACCCTCCCTGACTACCTCCCCGAGATCAAGCGTCTTCTCCGCGTTCACGCCACTCCCCTCCCCGCCGACACCTACCTTTCCGCCGTTGGCGCGGAGTGCGGCGGCTCGATGGATTACGCCATCCTCTATGCCGCCGCCGACGGCTCTCTCTCCTGCTTTCATCAGACCGGCGACTACCGCTTTTCGGTGACCTGCGAGCCTCCCTCGGATGTGGAGGCGGCCGAGGGACTTCTGTGCGAGGTGCAGTCGCTTGCCGAGCAGGTGACGGGACGGGTGTTGGCTCCCCGTCGGTTGGCTATCCGATGCCGCTTGCGCTCGACGGTGGATCTGTTCGGCACACGTCTGTTGGGGGCTTCGCTTCCCGATTCCCCCGACATGGAGCGTCTCTTTGGTGAATGCGAGTGCGCTCGTCGCTTTTTTGGTCGTTCTGAGGCGATCCGCTTGGCCGACGAGATCCTCTGCGATCCTGCCGACGCCGCCCTCCGCGTGATCCACGCCGAGGCCGTCCCCTTTGTGACCGACGCCACCTGCGGAAGCGGCAACGTAAGTCTGCGCGGCGAGGTCTGCCTCCGTCTGCTTGCCTCGCGCGACGATGCTCCCGAGCAGGCCCCCTTCTCTCTGTTGCGTCGCATCCCCTTCTCGGCATCGGTCATGGTCGACGGAGCGGAGGTGAACTGCGAGGCCTGCGGGTTCGGGGTCTGCTCGGATCTGACGGTCACGGTCGAGGAGGGACGCATCCTGTGCGATCTGTCCCTGTCTCTTTCGGCTCGCGCCATTCGCAACGAGCGCGTTGCCTTCCTGCGGGATGCCTATTCGACCACGCGCACCTCTGAGACTGCCTACGCCACCCCGAGCTTTCCCATCTCGCTTGGCGCGCTGAACGGTAACCTTTCCCTGAACGCGACCTATCCGTTCGATGAGATCGGTATCCCGCGCGGCGCGACGGTCGTGGACGCGGTTGGTGAGGCGACGGCGACCGACGTGGAGGCGGATCGCGGAAAATACTACATCCTCGGCAATGGTCGCATTCAGCTTTTGCTTCTCTCGGAGGGTGAATACAGCACGCACGAGCTGGTGCTTCCCTTCCGCTTTGAGACCGATGGCGCGGAGCAAGCCCCCTCGGAATGGGCGATCACCTGCGACTTGGTCTCCTGCAAGGCTCGCTTTGACGGCGAACGTCTGGGGCTTGACGCCGAGCTTGCCCTCTCTGCCACCCTCACCGCCACCGCCTCGGCGCAAATGCTCTCCGAGATGGCCTTCGGCTCGGAGCTTTCTCCCTCCACGGCCGCCTTCACCATCTGCTATCCGCAAAAGAACGACACTCTTTGGAGCGTTGCCAAGCGCTACCGTTGCCCGATCTCTCACCTCGTTGCCTGCAACGAGCTTGCCTCCGCACCCGCCTCGGATTCTCCCGAATCACTCGCCGGCGTTCGGTTTCTGATGGTGTAACAACAAAAAGGGGGCTTATGAAAGGAAACCTGCATAAAAAAAGCCTCCCCTGTGTATAAACTGCCCCAAATTGTACGGACAGTACAAAAAGCCCCTTGCGGGTAGGATATTTAATAATTAAGCAACGAACTGACATCGCTTTTCGAGTGG
>JAZSKO010000251.1:0-3535 GCA_045534875.1 Eubacteriales bacterium
CCCCTTGGCCCACAGCACGACATGGCTACGCTCCGACTTCCTTGGCAAGACCAATGAGCGACGCCTTCGCCGCGCCATTGATGCCTGCCTTGCCGCCGACGCCGCCCTCAAGCTCTCCCCACAGGGCTACACCGCCTTGGAGCGCCTGATCTGCTCGGTTTGAAGCCTCAAAAAAATGAAAAAATTCGCCCCGTATGCCTCTTTCGCATACGGGGCTTTTGGTTTTTAGTTCACACTGGGCAGGAGCGTTCCGTTGAGGAAATCCTCGGAAAGATCCATCAGATCCAGCACGTAGTCCGAAAGGACGTGGAACGATCCCTGCGCGTCCAAGGGATTGGGCGTGGCGTTCGGGTCGTCCAGCATCTCAATGGTGAGCAGCATCTTGCGCTCGGTGTACTGATAGAAACGGATCACGCCGTACGCCTTGTGGTTCTCGGTGTAATACTCAGGATTGAGGATCGACGCCTTGTCCTCCAAGGAGTAGCGGATGGTCATGGTGGGCTCGTTGTTCTTGATATACTCCTTCACGCTCATGCCGAGATCCGCCTCGCTGACGTCTCCCATCATGCAGGCTGTGAGCAGGTGTCCATAGAGCCGACGGAAGTTATCGGCAACCGTGTAGGTCTTGGTCTTGGTTGCTCCCGTGTCAGTCTGTTGGGTGTCCTCGATGGTGTAATCCACCCGATGGCTTCCGTTCTCGCCCTCATACTGCGGACAGTAGATGTGCAGATTTCGCGTTCCGTCGGGAACCTCCACCACGATCCCCGTCTCCGAGCGATACACGATCTTGCCCGACGTGGTGTCGCGATAGGTCCTTCCCGCCGTCAGATCCATAAACAGGACCGTGTGCTTCGCTCCCGTTTTGGTGACGGTATAGTAATAGGTACCGTCTGCGGCTTGGGAGAGGGTTCCCTTGGTCAGATCGACCAGTGTTCCGGTCCCGTTTCCGTTGTCATAGAAGGAATAGGTGAAGCGGTTGTCGAAATCGAACTCGTAGGTCGTCTCTCCCTTGGTGATGCTGAGGTTGTGGACATAGGAGATATCGTTGCGGAAGAAGAAGCGCTCATACCACTTACTGGGCTGCCATTCGAGGAAGGAGAGATAGTACTGATCCACCTCAACGATCATGTCGTAGAGGTAGGAGTAGACGAAATAGGTTCCGTCCTCGGTGAGCGAGCTGATGAGCAGGGTGTTCTCCACCCAATCCTTCTCCTCCGAGCCTCCCTGCGCCACCATGGGGTCATAGTCGAAGGTGAGCATATACACGTTTTCCAGCAAGCCGTACTTTTCAAAGTCGGCATCCTCCTTTGGGCCAAGCATACAGCACCGCAGGTACTGCATCTCATAGAGGTTGCCGAGAACGGTGGAAACGCTCTCGTTGCTGAACATATAGCCGTTCATCTGCGTGACCTCTTGGCTGAGCCAATAGGGCGTGGAAACGTAGATGGTATTCTCGCGTCTTGCCAGATCAATGTAGTCGAAGGCGGCGATCAGGCGAATGTTGTCTTCGTCATCCACCGAGCTGTCGAACTTCTCGAACTCGCCCAGTCGGAAATTATAGACCATGACGAAGGTGGAGGCCGACATGGGATACAGGGTGGCGGGCGAGACCAGCTTCTCGATGGGCTGGAGGATCGTGTTTCCGATATCCGAGCTCATGATATAGATAGCGTCTCTGCCTTCCAGCATTGCATAGTAGCCGTTCTTGGAAAGGATCTGCCGCCCAATGGTTACGGTATAGGATTCTCCCGCCGAGCAGGAGCCGTCGGCGGCGTAGACCGCCGTGACGAGGGTGTAGGTGGCGGGGGAAAAGACCAGCTCGCCGTTTTCATCGTAGCAATCCACCAAGCCGTAATCCTCCAAGCGGACCGAGCCGTCGGGATTGCGGGGGGTGGCGGGATCGGTCAGATCCAGCTTTTGCTTGGTCAGGGTATAGCCACAGGAGACGCACAGGCTGGAAAACAGGGTGGGATCGTAGGTCGCGAGCGACTCCTCAGTCCCCTCGATATGCATCGTGGTGGTGTATTTCGTGGTAGCGTTGGCCTCGGTGTTCTCCACGTTCTTGCGGTAGAAGCGATAGGAGCCCTCGCTGTTCTTGACGGTGATGGAATAGATGTTTTCGCTTCCCACGCGCGGGAACATCATCACGCGCTTGATCTTCACCGTGCCTCCCAAGGACTCGCCTTGGCTGGCATCGTAGTCGACCACGGCATAGGTCTCATACTCGCCTGTTTCGGTGTTGATCAGGTATTGGTTTCCGCTCGCGGCGGCAATGTAGACCTCATAGCGGATGCCGTCGACTTGGGAGGTGTAGCTGCTCTCCTCCACAAGCTCCATCTTGTCGCCGTCTCGGTTGAAGAGCTTATAGGCGCCGTTCTCTCGCTTGATGGTATAGCGATCGGTTTGCAGCTCTCCGTTTGCGGCCACGTAGGTGTCGTCCAGATGGTAGATGGCGATCAGGTTGTTGGCCAGAGCCAAGGCGACCGACAAAAAGACGATGGCAACCGCCAAGCCGATGGCCGCCAGCCTTTGCCGACGCATGACCGATGCGCGTCGCTCCCCCTTTTCCTTCTTTTCCCATCTCGCAGACAGGCGAACGTCACTCTCGGATTGCAGAACGGTCTCGGCCGAGATCGGCGCGTCTCCCAGATACCAGCCAACAAAGCGATATCCTGCGCGCGTGGGCTGCGGAAGCTCCCCGAAGGGTTGGCCGCAAACGCCCTCTCGGCTCTCCACCGGCGTGCTTCCCTTGCCGGCGTCGAACAAAATATTTACAATCGTTTCTTCGATTCTCATTGCAGATCCTTCCGTATCAAATCGTTCACGGCTCTCAACCGTGCTTTACGCGCCGTTTCAAGAGGATCACCACACCCGAAATACCAAGCGTCAGGGTGGGGATCAGAGCCAGCACCACCGTCCAAGCCGTCACGCCTGCCGAGGTATAGTAGACCGCGCCCGTCGAGGACGAGGCCTGCTTCATGGCTTCCTTATACATAGGCTTAAAGAGAATACCGACCGGCACGACCTCCTTACCCATCAGGCGAAGCACCTCGAGAAGCACGTCGGTGTTTCCATAGGCGTTGCTTTCCAGAATGGCGTTATCGGCAAACTGCGTCGATCCAACGGCGCAGACGTAGGAGCAATCGTTGACCGTGGTGTAGCCCTTCCCCTCCCCCACCAAGCGGGTCTCACGGGTGAGCGTCATAAGCTTATAGCCACCGTAGGTGTCGACGGGAATCGGCGCGCCGTTCTCGTCGGTATAGACCACGCCGTCCTTCACCGAATGCGCCACCGAATGCTCACTCGCGCGAAGAATGTCGTACATCGAGCGGCTGTTTCGGTTTCGGAAGTAGGAGCCGTAGGTGTAGGCACCGGTTCCGTTGGTCTCGTCGGCCAAAACGAAGGTCTTTTCATAGTTGGAGGAATAGGAGATGGACATGGCGTTTCCGAAGACCACCTTCGGCGAGACACCCGATTCGAGGATGTACTTATTCAAAGTCGGATCGTAGCCATGTCGTTCTGTGGGCCAAGGAGT
>JAZSKO010000012.1:0-2788 GCA_045534875.1 Eubacteriales bacterium
GTACTGTAAAACTGAAAAAAGTATACCATATTTCCCGTCGATTGTCAAGGCTTTGGAGGGGAAGACCTTGGGGAGATCGCTTCGTGTTTGCTGTGAAATTCACACCTACCCGACCAACCACTCAAAAAAGGGAACCCATCGAAAGACGATGGGTTCCCTTTTTTGAGGTTCTTGGTAGAGGGGAGGTTTGGAGGGGAGACCCCTTCTTTCCTAAGAAGGGGTCTCCCCTCCAAGGTCTTACCCCCTCCCCAAGGTCTTACCCTTTCGTCAACTTCGCATACGTAGCCATGAGCTTTTTGGTGCCATGGCGGTCGAACATGATCTCGTAGAGGGTATCGGTACCCATCGGCTTGACCGAGAGGACGTCGCCAAGCCCGAAGACGGGATGACGGACACGGTCGCCGGGACGGAAGACCTCGCCCGAAAACCGCTTTTGAGGGGCGGGAGAGGACTTGGAAGAGGGGCGAGAGGGGGTGTCGGTACGGTCGGAAAAGTAGGTACGGGGGCGAGAAGCCGAGCCGCCGGAAGGTTGCAGAGAGCCACCGTAGTAGCCGCGATTGCCGCCATCGTAGGAGCTGTTACGCTGTAAGGGATGCACCTTGATAAGAGAGGGGGGGATCTCCGAGACGAAGCGAGAGGGCGGATTGCAACAGGTGCGACCGAACAAAAGACGGTTGGAGGCGCGCAGGATGTACAGGACGCGCTTGGCACGCGTGATGGCAACATAGGCGAGGCGTCGCTCTTCCTCCAATTCGGATGGGCCTGCGTCGATGCTTTGCGAGCCGGGGAAGATGCCGTCCTCCATACCGGGAAGGAAGACCACGGGAAACTCCAAGCCCTTGGCACTGTGAACCGTCATCATCACCACCGCGTCGGCGGTCTCGTCGTAGCGGTCCACGTCGGCAACCAGAGCCGTTTCCTCCAAGAAGCCCTCCAAGGTCGGCTCCTCGGCAACCTTTTGGTAGTCAAGGATCTGCGACTTGAATTCCTCCAAGTTCTGTAAGCGGTCGGCCTCGGCGTCACCGCCGTCGATCAGCATCTGGCGGTAGCCCGAGCGATCCAAAACCGACTCAAAGAGCGCGTCCACCGTCATGCGCGAGGCGTCGGTTTGCAGGGTGCGGATCAGAGAGGCGAAGGCTTCCAACATCGGACGCGCATTTTTGAGGATGGGGAACTCCGAGGCGCGCTCCAAGATCGCAAAGCGCGAGCATTCCTGCTCCTCGGCAAGGATCGAGACCGCCTCCAAGGTGCGCGCGCCGATCTTGCGCTTCGGCTCGTTGATGACGCGCCAGAGACGGACGTTATCGTGAGGATTGACCACCAGTTGTAGGTAAGCCACCACGTCGCGGATCTCCTTGCGGTCGGTAAACCGCAGACCGCCTAAGATGCGGTAGGGGACGGCGGCGCGAGCAAACGCCTTTTCAAGGCTCTGGGATTGCGCGTTCATACGGTAAAGGATGGCGAAATCGCGATAGGTCGCCTCGCCCTTTGCCACCGCGCGCTGGATCACGTCCACGATGCGGCGGCTCTCCTCGTTCTGATCCTCGCATTCGATCAGATGGATGGGTGAGCCTGCGCCCTGCGCCGTCCAAAGGGTCTTTCCCATACGTCCGCTGTTCTTCTCGATCACGGCGTTGGCGGCATCCAGAATGGTCTGCGTGGAGCGATAATTTTGCTCCAAACGGATCACGTAGGCGTTTTTGTAGACCTTATTGAAGGAAAGAATGTTCTCGATCGTCGCGCCGCGGAACTTGTAGATGCTCTGGTCGTCGTCGCCCACCACCATCAGGTTGCCGTGACCCTTGGAGAGCAGATGGGTGAGCTGGAACTGAGCGGGGTTGGTGTCCTGATACTCGTCCACGCAGACGTAGCGGAAGCGCGTTTGATAATGCTCGGCAACATCCGCGTGCGTTTGCAAGAGACGAACGGTCTGCATGATGAGATCGTCGAAATCCAGCGCGTTGGACTCGCGCAGAAGCATCTGATACTCCACGTAGACGCGCGCGACCTGCTTCAAGCGGTAATCGTTTCCTGCCTCGAAGGAAAGCTCCTCGGGGGTCATGAGCTTATCCTTGGCGCGGCTGATGGCGGTCATCACCGTTTTCACGGGCAGGGTCTTTTCGTCCACGTTTGCGCGGCGCATGGCCTCGGAGAGGGCGCGCTTGGAGTCGTCGGTGTCGTAGATCGAAAAGCCGGGACGGTAGCCGAGACGGTCACCGAAGCGGCGAAGGATGCGAACGCAGACCGAATGGAAGGTGCCGGTACAGATCTCCGAGGCGAACTCGGGGCGGTCTTCAAACATGGAGACAAGACGCGACTTGATCTCGTTCGCGGCCTTGTTGGTAAAGGTGATGGCCAGCACGCGGTAGGGGGGACAGGGATCGTCGGCAAAGGAATCGAGGATGGGTTGGAGCTGGGTGGGGGTAAGACGTGTGGCGGCGTCCTCCAAGCGAAGGACATCGTTGGCCGTCAGCCCCTGCGGGATGCGCTCACTGTGGTAGGCGTTTCCGTAGCGGATGAGGAAGGCGATGCGGCGTACCAGAACGGTGGTCTTGCCGCTTCCTGCTCCTGCCAGCACCAAAAGAGGACCGTTGACCGAAAAAACAGCCTCCTGCTGACGGGGATTCAATTCGTGATAGACGCGCTCCAAGATGGCCTGCTTTGCCATGAGGTAGCGGTCGGAAAGGGAATGGTTGGTCTGGTTCATAGCGGTCCTTTCTGTGGTGGTTTCTAAAAAATGTTCGGTTTTATGCATCACGATGCCCCTGTGTGTCATCCTGAGCAAAGG
>JAZSKO010000209.1:0-4054 GCA_045534875.1 Eubacteriales bacterium
GTGGTTTTCATTTAACAAAAAAGATCGCAGAGAGCAACCGTTTGGTCGTTCTCTGCGATCCTTTTATATGGTCACACCTCGTTCTCCAAGATCCAATCCAGCAGCGCCTGATAATTCATCTCCCCCGCCGCGACGGCAAGACCGACGCGCGCGACCTCGGCGTTCGACGGACGGATCGGGTGACCGTTGACCTCCAAAAAGGTGAGCAGGATCAGCATGCCGATCCGCTTGTTTCCGTCCACGAAGGCGTGGTTGGAGATCAGAGCAAACCCGAGACGCGCGCCCTTTTCCTGCTTGGTGGGGTACAGCTCCGTTCCGTCGAAGGTGGCAAACGCCGATTCGAGCGCGCTGTTGAGAAGCGCAAGATCGCGCACATTCGGGTCGCCGCCGGTTTCGTCCGTTATGAGCTTGTGCAACAAAAGCACCTTTTCCTGACTAAACTTGATCATCGTCTATCCCTCACTTCGCAAGCTCCTCGAAGGCGGGACGGTAAAGCCTTAGGATGCGCGCCGCCACAAAGTCGATCTTCTCGTCGTCGGTCATGTCGATCGCGGTGTCCTGCTCAATATCCACCAGTCGATATTTGGGCTTGTTGTTCTTGAAAATATAAAGCTCGCCGTGTCGCTCTGCCAACCTTGCCACGCGCGAAAAATTCTGATTCGCCTCCGAGATCGAGACGATCTGATCGGTGTTCAAACGCATCCTGCATCCCTCCTGATTGAGATCACGATACTATTATACACAAATAGTAGGATATTGTCAACCTAAAAAAGAACATTATAGACGTGGCAAGGGCGAGAAAATGAAAAATGAAGAATGAATAATGAAGAATGGATGTAGATTTTCGCCCATGGCGAAAATTGACATCTCCCCCCTCCAAGGTCTTTCCCTCCAAAGTCTTGACAAAGATTGAAAAATTTGGTATAATGAAGAAAGTGGTACTCATTGTATGCGAGCGATCACACGGCAGGGAGCGAGGCTCGGTTGCCGGTTCAAGGAGGAAATGAAGAATGGGAAGAAAGAAAACCGAACGAAAGTACACCCCTCTGGAAAGCGTGAGTCATTTTGCGGAAAAGATCGGCACTTTCGGTGACAGCATTGCCTATCGCTACTTTGACAAGGATCGCAATCTGCTCTCCATCACCTACGGGGAGCTGTCGGCACGCATCAAGAAAACGGCGGCGGGCTATGCCGCGGCAGGTCTTGCAGGTCGACGCATCGCCATCATCGGAGAGACCTCGGTGGATTGGATCTGCGCCTACACCGCGTCGATCGCGGCAGGAGGCATTGCCATTCCGCTCGACAAGGAGCTGGCGGTTTCCGAGCTGGCCGGCTTTTTGGAGTTTGCGGAGGCCGACGCCATTGTCTATTCTCCCACGTTTAATGATAAATTCGCAGGGATCGCCAAGGAGCATCCCACTCTCTCGCGTCTGATCCCCATGTCGCCCGTAGCAGGAACGTATGAGGACAACGACCGCATCCTGCCCTTTGAAACGCTTTTGAAGATGGGCGAGGACGCGATCGCCCAAGGCTATACCTATCCTGCTGTCACCGATCTTGGTCGCATGGCCGAGATGCTCTTTACGTCGGGAACGACGGGAAGCAGCAAGTGCGTGATGCTCAGCGAGAAGAACGTGATCGCGGCGGTGAACGCGGCAGACGAAACGGTGGATTTCTCGGCCGACGACGTGATCGTCTCGGTCCTTCCCATCCATCACACCTACGAGCTTTGCATCCAGCTCGCGGGACTGAACTACGGAATGGTGATCTGCATCAACGATAGTCTCAAACGCGTTCTGAAAAACATCCAGACCTTCCGTCCCACGGCGCTGGTGCTGGTCCCTCTGTTCGTTTCCACCATGCACAAGAAGGTATGGGATGAGGCGAAGAAGGGCGGAAAGGCAGGGCTGCTCAAATTCCTCAGCGGCTTCTCTCACGGCATCCGTCGCGTGGGCATCGACGCGCGTCGCGTCTTCTTCAAGCAGGTGCTGTCGGCGTTCGGCGGCAGGCTGGAAAAGATCGTCTGCGGCGGCGCGGCTCTCAACCCCGAGATGGCGGAATCCTTCTCGGAATTCGGGATCGTCTTCTTAGAGGGCTACGGCATTACCGAATGCTCGCCTCTGATCGCCGTCAGCCCCTACTATGCACCCAAGAAAAGCTCGGTAGGCCCTGCCGTTCCTTGCTGTAAGGTTCGCATCGACGCCGACCACACCAACGATCGCGGCTACGGTGAGGGCGAGATCCAAGTGCAGGGTGACAACGTGATGCTCGGCTACTACAAGAACCCCGATGAGACCGCCAAGGTCTTCACACCCGACGGCTGGTTCTGCACGGGCGACATCGGCTATATGGATGAGGACGGCTATATCTTCATCACGGGACGCAAGAAGTACGTCATCATTCTCGAAAACGGAAAAAATATCTTCCCCGAGGAGATCGAGGAATACGTGGTGAACCAATGCTCGGTGGCAGAGGTCGTGGTGGTTGGCAGAAACCTGCCCGACGCCGCAGAGCCTGTGCTGACCGCCATCGTCTACCCGAGAATGGACGCCTTCGAGAACAAGGACGATCACGAGGCGATCGAGCGGCAGATCCAAGAGGAGATCAGCAAAATGAACCGTCGCTTGGCCACCTACAAGCAGGTGCGTCGCGTGGAATTCCGCTACGAGGAGTTCGAAAAAACCACCTCTCGCAAGATCAAACGGCATCTGGTGCAGTAATTTTTCCCAAAACGCAAACCTTTTGACGTCTTTTTTCAAAAAAAATTGCAAAAAGTATTGCAAAACAGGGAAAAATAGTGTAAAATATAAGGTAAGTATGAGGTCGGAGCTCCGACATATCAAATCAGACATTTCTCTTTTGGAGGTATAACATGGTAGTAGCAGGCGATTTTAAGAACGGAATCACCTTTGACGACGGTCAGGGTAACGTTTATCAGGTGGTTGAATTCCAGCACGTAAAGCCCGGTAAGGGCGCGGCCTTCGTTCGCACCAAGATCAAGAACGTGATCACCGGAGCCGTCACCGAGAGAACCTATAACCCCACCGATAAGTTCGAGAACGCGTATATCGAGAGACGCGATATGCAGTACTCCTACGACGATGGCGATCTGTACCATTTCATGGACACCGAGACTTGGGAGGAGACCCTCATCCCTCACGATAAGGTTGGCGATAACTTCCGCTTCGTGAAGGAAGAGATGATGTGCAAGATCATTTCCTACAAGGGCAACGTCTTCGGCGTAGAGCCCCCCACGTTCGTGGAGCTGGAGGTCACCGAGACCGATCCCGGCTTTGCAGGTAACACCGCAACCAACACCCTCAAGCCCGCAACGCTTGAGACCGGCGCCGAGATCCGCGTGCCGCTGTTCATCAATATCGGTGACGTGTTGAAGATCGACACCAGAACCGGCGAGTATCTTTCCAGAGCTTGATCCGACAACCGATAAACACCCAATCGGGGGATCGCTCTCAGGCGTTCCCCCTTTTCAAATAACCAATACTGAAAGGACGGTACCAAAACATGAATCTGACCGAAAAAGCATCCTATATCAAGGGACTGGTGGACGGCTTGGAGCTTGACAAGACCACGAAGGAGGGCAAGGTGATCGCCGCTCTGCTTGATCTGGTGGACGAGCTGGCCAAGGAGGTCACCGACATCCGCGAGGATATTGAGGAGATCGACGACGATCTGGACTACCTCAACGATTACGTCGAGGAGCTGGACGACGACCTGCAAGCCGTTGAGGATTTCCTCGACGGTGAGGACTACGACGAGGATCTCGACGACGAGGACTTCGACATGGACGACCTCTGCGACGGCGATTGCGAGGGCTGCTCCGGCTGTGACGACGAGGAGTTCTATGAGATCGTTTGCCCCTCCTGCGGCGAAACCGTCTGCTTCGACGGCGATCTCGACCCCGAGGCGCTGATCTGCCCCTCTTGCGGCGAAAAGTTCGGCTGCATCATCGAGGAAGAAGACCTCGCGGCTTTGGAGAGTAAAGAAGAATAAAGGGAAGACCTTGGGGAGGGAGAGACCTTTTTCGGAAAAAAGG
>JAZSKO010000077.1:0-1694 GCA_045534875.1 Eubacteriales bacterium
TTTTGTCTTCCTAAGACCGCTTGGCCTCCGACTTTCCAAGCTGTATGTGCTGGATCTGACCGATGAGTATGTGGATGAGTACATCATTCCCACCATGAAGGCAGGCGCGATCTACGAGGAGTACCTCCTCGGAACCAGCCACGCGCGTCCCTGCATCGCAAAGGGACTCGTCGAGATCGCTCTGAAAGAGGGCGCCGACGCCATTTGCCACGGTTGCACCGGAAAGGGCAACGATCAGGTTCGCTTCGAGCTGGCAATCAAGCATTTCGCACCCAATATGCCCATCATCGCTCCTTGGGGTGAGTGGGACATCAAGTCCCGCGAGGAGGAGATCGCTTACGCAGAGGCGCACGATATCCCCTTGAAGATCAGCCGCGAGACCAACTATTCCAAGGATAAGAACCTCTGGCACCTCTCCCATGAGGGAATGGATCTGGAGGACACCGGAAACGAGCCTCTTTACGAGAAGCCCGGCTTCCTTGAAATGGGCGTTTCTCCCCTGCAAGCACCCGACACCCCCACCTATGTGGAGATCGAGTTTGAAAAGGGAATTCCCGTGGCGCTCGACGGCGAGAGACTGTCGGCAAAGCAGATCATTCTCAAGCTCAACGAGCTGGGCGGAAAGAACGGAATCGGACTGTTGGATATCGTGGAGAACCGTCTTGTCGGCATGAAGTGTCGCGGCGTGTATGAGACGCCCGGCGGAACGATCCTCTACAAGGCGCACAGCGTCCTCGAAACCCTGTGTCTCGATAAGATGACCATGCACGAGAAGCAAAAGCTCTCCATCACCTTTGCCGAGCTGGTCTACAACGGCCAGTGGTTCACCCCTCTGCGCGAGGCTCTGTCTGCCTTCGTAGACAAGACGCAGGAGAAGGTGACGGGTAAGGTTCGCCTGAAGCTCTACAAGGGCAACATGATCAACGCAGGCGTATGGAGTCCCTACTCGCTTTACAGCGAGGAGATCGCAACCTTCGGTGAGAGCGATTACGACCAGAGAGATTCCGCAGGCTTTATCAACCTGTTCGGTCTGCCCATCAAGGTGCAGGCTATGGTGGACGCGCAGAACGCATCCAAGGAATAAACGATCAATAAAAAACCAAAAGGGGACGGCCCGAAGGTCGTCCCCTTATACGGATTTTAAGGAGTAGAGTATGGCAAAAATGTGGGCAGGAAGAACCGACGGCGTCACCGATAAAACGGCGGACGATTTCAATTCCTCCATTCGGTTCGATCACAGAATGTATAAGCAGGACATCACGGGAAGCATCGCGCATGCCGCAATGCTCGGCAAGCAGGGGATCCTGACGGCGAAGGAATCCGAGGATCTGATCGAGGCCTTGGGACAGCTTCTGGCCGACATGGAAGCGGGAAGCCTGCAATTTGACCCCAACGCCGAGGACATTCATATGTTCGTGGAGCAGGTGCTCACCGAGCGGATCGGGGATCTGGGCAAAAAGCTGCACACGGCAAGAAGCCGAAACGATCAGGTGGCGCTCGATATTCGGATGTACCTGCGCGACGAGATCGACGCGATGCAAGCGGCCATCAAGGAATTGATCCTTGCGATCGCTGACCGCGCCGAGGAGGAGAAGGCCACGATCCTGCCGGGATATACCCATCTGCAAAGAGCCCAGCCCATCACCTTCGGTCACCATCAAGTCGGAGGCCAAGCGGTCTTAGGAAGACAAAAG
>JAZSKO010000074.1:0-6825 GCA_045534875.1 Eubacteriales bacterium
CGATCGGACTTAGAAGGTCCTCGGCGTTGGTGTCGGGCTTGACCTTCGGCAAGATCGCCTCGATCTTGCCCTCCTCGTCGATGACAAAGGTGGTCCTCACCACGCCCATGCTCACCTTTCCGCACATCTTTTTCTCCTGCCAAACGCCGTACGCCTCGATGGCCTCCAGCTTGGGATCTGACAGGATACGGAACGGGAGCGCATACTTCTCCCCGAATTTCTGATGCGAGGCGACGCTGTCACGGCTGACACCGACCACCTCCACGCCTCTTTTGCGATACTCTCCGTAGGCACTCGCAAAGGCGCAGGCCTGACGGGTGCATCCCGGGGTATTGTCCTTCAGGTAAAAGTACAACACCAGCTTCTTTCCCAGAAAGTCCGACAGGGAAACCGTGTTTCCCTCTTGATCCTGCAAGGCAAAGGCAGGCGCGTTTTGTCCAATCTCGATCATGATGGTTTTCCCTCCTATGTTAATTCACTCCGTATAAAATATGCAGATTGCGTATGCGACTATCCCCGATCCCGTCGTTGACGGTGTGGGCATAGCCCTCGGTCTCCTCGCCCTCGTAGCGAGAAAGTCCCTGTGCTTTGACCTCGTCCAGCACGGCTTTTAGGATGACCTCGACCTCCTCCCGTCGGTCACCATCCCCCGACAGAAGCCGCTCCAAGGGTTTTTCCCATTCGGACAGGCGCGGAAGGGCACGCAGGGCGCGGAACTGCCACTTGTAGTAGGGCAGATAGGCTCGATTGAGCAGAAAGATCGACGCGATCGCGCTTTTGACGAATTCTCCGAGCGCCAGCCTTGCGCCTCCCGTCTCGCCTCGGTCGAGGCATCGGGGATAGTTATACCGTCCCGCCTGTCCCAACAGCAACAGATGCCCTGCCAGCTTCTTTCGTCTTATGTCCTCGGGCAGATAGGAAAGACGCTCGCGCACGGCAGTGAAGTCTCCGCTCCCGTCGAAAAAGAGACGCCCGTTCACCACCTCCAAAAGCGATTGCTCAGGGATGTAGAACCAATCGCGAGGGGACAGAGCGGCGGTCGGCAGTCCAATCTTTTCCATCAGGAAGGCATCCATCCAAATTAGACCGTGGCGGTTGCCTCCGACGGGCGAGAGACGGCTTCTCTCGTAGCCCATGTAGGTCATGGGCAGCTTTGCGTAGGCGCGCTCCAAGGCGAAGGCGCGGCGACGGTCCACCCTCTCCTCGCTCGGCAGCAGAATACAAAAGCCCGGCTCAAAATCGTGATCCTGCGAGATGGTGTCGTCGTAGCCGAGGCATTCCGAGCCGCATCCCCACAGCCCCACCGCCATCTGCGACAGAAGATCGGGAAAGGACTCGCGCAGCATCGGCTCGCCGAATTCTTGGTAAAAGGCCTCGGATAATTCAAGCCCCTTCATAGATCCTCCTTGCTCGCTCACGAAGCTCTCCCTCGTAGGCGAAGTAGCCGTAGTAGCCGAACACCGAGGCGCATTTTTCGCAGACGAAGGCATAGTAGCCGCTCTGCTCGGTATGTCCCTCCAAGAGGCGCTCGGCCTCTCTCAGACAATCCTCCACCTGCTCCTGCGAGGCCTCCAAGCCAAGCTCTGCCTCGGCGGCGTTGGCCATGTTGAGATAGGTAATGGCGCGCGCGAGATCACCGTCCTCGGCATCGCGCATGACCGAAAGCGCACGCGCGTAGAGCTCGCCTGCCTCGCCGTAGCGTCCGACGTCCACCAGAGCCAGCCCCATGTTGTTGTAGAGACCGCCCAGACGGCTGTCGGTGGGGGAAAGCTCTCGCTCATAGATCGCGCGAGCCGCTTCGTAGAGCGACAGGGCGCGGTCGGTCATGCCGAAGGCCTTGCAGACGGTTGCGGCGTTGAGCGAGGTGGTGGCGTCCACCACCTCACCCGAAAGAGAGAGCGTTTTGACCAGAGCCAGCGCCGCCTCGGCCTGCTCCACGGCAGGCTCCTGCCGATTTTGCTTGCGGTAGAGCCCCATCAGCTCGTTTCGGAGCAGAAGCTCTGCGCGACCGTCGCGCGTGGCGACCGCCTCGGCGAGCCAATAGATCAGATGCCGCTCGGCGCCATCTCCGTCGTTTCGATCGAGATAGGCGTCCAGCCGATCCAGAATGCGGGCCGTGTCAAGCATCGGCTTCGCTGAATTCCTCCTTGCCGACTCCGCAAAGAGGACAGACAAAGTCGTCGGGGAGGGACGCGAAGGGCGTGCCGGGAGCGATGCCGTTTTCGGGATCTCCCTTTGCCTCGTCGTATTCCCATCCGCAAACGTCACACACGTAGGTTTTCATCTCATTTCTCCTTTTTTTGAACAGTATTGTTATTGGATCGGCTCAAAATCCGCCGCTCCATGCTTGCAAAGAGGACAAATGAAGTCCTCGGGCAGAGTCTCGCCCTCGTAGACGTATCCACACACCTTGCAGACATATCCCTTCTTGCCCTCCGTCTCGGGCTTGGGCTTGACGTTTTCCTGATAGTAGGTGTAGGTCATGGTCTCGCGATCCGACAGCACCCGCGCCTCGGTGACCGAGCAGATGAACATTCCGTGGGTGTCGAGATCGACGTACTGCTCCACCTTCAAGGACAGGAACGAATTGATATACCGCGGCAGGAAAACCAGACCGTTGTCCGAGCGCAGAGGCTCGCAGTCGGCAAACTTATCCACGTTCCTCCCGCTAACGAATCCAAAGGACTCAAACACGCGGAAGGGCGCGTCGACCGTGAGGCAGTTGACGTTCATCTTGCCGGTCTGCTTGATGACGTGGTGCGAATAGTTCTCCTTGTTGATGGTGACCGCCACACGGTTGGGGGTGTTGGTGACCTGCGTGACGGTGTTGACGATCAGACCGTTGTCCTTCTTTCCGTCATTCGAGGTGACCACGTACAGTCCGTAGCCGATGTGGAAGAGTGCCGAGAGATCGTTCTTGTTCGCGGTGGAATCCTGCGATGCCAGATACTCGCGGCAAAGCTCGTCGGCCAAGGCGCTGATCTGCTCACGGCTCTCGGACTGCAACGCCGAATGGATCCGCACCGTGTTCTCGGCGAAGGTGATGCCGCGACAGCCCTCGAGCATTCCTCTCATGACCTTGGCGGCCATCGGCGCCCAGCTTCCGTTCTCCACCAGCGCCACCTGTCGGTTTTGGAAATTCCTCTGGATCAGGTGATCGAGGAAGGCGCGCATGGGGGGGAAGACGTCGGCATTATAGGTGGTGGTGGCAAGCACCAGCTTGTTGTAGCGGAAGGCGTCGGCGACGGCCAGAGCGGTGTCGCATCTCGCCAGATCGTGAACCACCACGCGGGGACAGCCCTTTGCCGTGAGCTCCTCGGCCAGAAGCGTGACCGCGCGCTTGGTGTTGCCGTACACCGAGGTATAGGCGATCACGATCCCCTCCTCCTCGGCAAGGTAGCTCGACCATGTCTGATAAAGACCGATATAGTGTCCGAGATCCTCGCGCAGGATCGGACCGTGCAGGGGGCAGATGATGGAAATGTCCAGCCCCTCGGCCTTTTTGCGGAGCTTTTGCACCTGCGCGCCGTATTTTCCGACGATCCCGATATAGTAGCGTCTGGCCTCGTCGTCCCAAGGCTCGTCCACGTCGAGCGCGCCGAACTTTCCAAAGCCGTCGGCCGAGAACAGGACCTGATCGGTGCTGTCATAGGTGACGATGACCTCGGGCCAATGCACCATGGGAGCAGTGACGAAGGTGAGGGTGTGGCGACCGAGCGACAGGGTATCCCCTTCTCCCACCACGATCCGTCTGTCGGCAAAATCCGTGCCGAAGAAGTTTTGCATCATGTCGAAAGCCTTGGCTGAGGAAACGACCGTCGCCCCGGGATAGGTCTTGGTGAATTGCAGGATGTTGGCCGAATGGTCGGGCTCCATGTGCTGGACGATCAGATAGGCGGGGGCGCGTCCCTCCAATGCGCTCTGGATGTTATCCAGCCACTCATGGGTAAAGCCTGCGTCCACGGTATCCATGATCGCCACCTTTTGGTCGAGAATGGCATAGGAATTGTAGGCCATTCCGTTGGGAACGACGTACTGTCCCTCAAACAGATCCACGCGGTGGTCGTTGACGCCGATATAGCGAATATCCTTGGTTACTGTCATCTTTGCTACCTCTTTTTTATGTTTTTTGATTGTATGGTTCAATGGATTCAGGCAGGACCGTTGGCCCTCTTGCCGTTGGTGGTGATGACCACCACCTCACAGGGAATGCTCTTTCCCGATGCCGCCAGCGCGCGAGAGACGGCAAGCTCCAAGCCTCGACAGCAGGGAACCTCCATGCGTGCCACCGTGACGCTTCGGATGGAATTGCTTTTCAAGATCGCCGCCAGCCGCTCGGTGTAGTCCACACTGTCCAGCTTGGGACAGCCGATCAGGGTGATCCTTCCCTTCATGTACTCCTCGTGAAAGCTGCCGCAGGCGTACGCCGCGCAATCGGCCGCGATCAAAAGGTCCGCGTTCTCAAAATAGGGCGCGTTGGGTGGGACGAGCTTGATCTGGCAGGGCCACTGGGCAAGCTGGCTTGCCGCCCCTGCTCTGCCGCCCGACACCGTCGCTCTCCTTGGCAGGCGAGTGGCCTGCGAGCCGGGGCATCCGCCGACTCTCGGCTCGGGGGAGACGGTCTCGGTCTCCACCTCGATGAGGGTGATGGCGTTGGTGGGACACGCGGGGAGACAATCGCCCAATCCGTCGCAAACGTCCTCTCTCGTCAGCCGTGCCTTTCCGTCGACCAAGGCGATCGCGCCCTCATGGCAGGCTGTGACGCACGCGCCACAGCCGTTGCAAAGTGCTTCGTTGATCTGAATGAGCCTTCGTTTCATGTCAGCCGCCTCCCGAGAAGCAGACCCCGTCCCGACAATCCTCGGCCACGCCTCCCCGATAGCAAAGCTCGTTGGGGCATTGTCCGTTTTCGCGGATCATCACAAGGTTTTGCACGGTGGTCTCTGCGATCTTATCCAGCGCCTCCTCGGTCAGGAAGGCCTGATGCGAGGTGACGATCACGTTGGGCATGGAGATAAGTCGGGCGAGGGTGTCGTCCTCCATGATGTGTCCCGAATTGTCCTCGAAGAAAAGGTCGGCCTCCTCCTCGTAAACGTCCAGACACGCCGCGCCAATCTGACGGGACTTGATGCCTGCCAGAAGCGCCTCGGAATCCACCAAGCCTCCGCGCGAGGTGTTGATGAGCACCACCCCTCGGCGGCACTTTTCAATGGCCTCGGCATTGATGAGATGGGCGGTCTCCTCGGTCAGGGGACAGTGGAGCGAGAGGATGTCACTGCCGCGCAACAGGGTGTCCATGTCAACGTAGCGCACGCCGTCTCTCCCTGCCAGATCCTCGGCGGGGTATTTGTCATACGCCAGCACCTGCATTCCAAAGCCCAGACAGATCTCCAAAAACGCGCGTCCGATCTTTCCCGTTCCCACGATGCCAACCGTTTTGCCGTGGAGGTCAAAGCCCGTCAGCCCCGCGAGGCTGAAATTGAAATCCTTGGAGCGGATATAGGCTTTATGGATCCTTCGCACCGAGGTGAGAAGCATGGCCATGGCGTGCTCGGCCACCGCGTAGGGCGAGTAGGCGGGAACGCGCAGGACGTGCAGTCTTCCAAAGGCGTGCTTCATGTCTACATTATTAAAGCCCGCGCATCGCAAAGCAAGCGACCGCACCCCCATCTCGTGCAAGCGGTCGATGACCGCTCGATCAACGGTGTCGTTGACGAACACGCACACGCCGTCAAAGCCTCTTGCCAGCTCGGCGGTATCGAGGTTGAGCTTCGTTTCAAAAAATTTGAATTCCACACCGTACTTCTCCCCGTATTTTTCAAACGAGGGCTTATCATACGGCTTGGTGTCAAAAAAAGCGATCTTCATTTTTTCACTCCTCTCTTGACTTTCTGACGCTATTATAGTATACTATTCGCAGAAAGTATGTTGAATTTTCAACAAATGAGGAATTTTATGAAAAATTTTTTTTCGATCCTTCGTCGCTGTTCCCTTTTTGACGGGATCGCAGACGAGGATCTGCTTCGGATGCTGGACTGCTTGGGTGCTCGCGTGGAGCAATTTGACAAGAAATACACCATTTTTTCCGAGGGCTCTCCCGCCCGTTACATCGGTATTCTTCTCTCCGGCATCGCCCACACGGTGCAGATCGACTACTACGGCAACCGCAGTATTCTCGACGACATTCACCCCTGCGAGCTCTTTGCCGAGGATTTCGCCTGCGCCGCCGCGGATGCGCTCCCGATTTCGGTGATCGCCGACGAGCCGTGTCTTGTGATGCTGATCGACGCCTCCCACGTCCTTCACACCTGTTGCAACAACTGCTCCTTCCACCAACGTCTGATCTACAACCTCATGCGCGCGCTCGCCGATCGCTCGATCCAGACCCAACAGCGCATGGAGATCACCTCCAAGCGCACCACTCGCGAAAAGCTCCTTGCCTACCTGCTCTCCTGCGAAAAGCAGGCCGGCTCGTCCTCCTTCTCGATCCCCTTCGACCGCCAAGAGCTGGCTGACTACTTAGAAGTCGACCGTAGCGGTCTCTCCTCCGAGATCGGCAAGCTCCGCCGCGAGGGTGTCCTCGAAAGCCACCGTCGGGAGTTTACGCTGCTTTGATGGAGGGAAGGAGAACCTTGGGGAGGGGGAGACCTTCTTCGGAAAGAAGGTCTCCCCCTCCCCAAACCCCTCCCTCTCCCAAGAACCTCAAAAAAGGGAAGCCAAGTGCTTTTCACTTGGCTTCCCTTTTTTGAGTGGTTGGTCGGGTAGATGGGGGTTTTTTACAAGGATCGCTTCGTGTTTTTGCTTCATCATAACCATGGGGAAACA
>JAZSKO010000157.1:0-6649 GCA_045534875.1 Eubacteriales bacterium
TTGCTTGGCAACACCGCCGCTTTGCGGTTTGGTTATGCGTCGGGATTCTCGGCCACGGTCGTGCCGTAGTCGGTGAAGGTGATGGTGTCCACCACGTCCATTTCAATGTTGTTCTGCACGGCCTTGCAGGTGTACTCGATCTTTACGATCTTGCCGTTCTCCACCGTCAGCACGGCATCGGAGGTCTCGGAAGCGTAGCCGGGGGTGTCCAAGGTCTTGTTGAGCTTGTAGGTCTTGGTCTCGCGGTCGTAGGTCCAGTTGGAGAGCTTGAAGAAGTCCTCCAAGGAGGCGAGCATGCCCGAGCGGCCCTCCTCTACCTCGGCCTCACCCGAGATGTACTGGCTGTTCTTCTGTCCGGCGGCCTCTATCGTCGAAACGGCGGCATCCTTCGTGAAGGCGACCGACGCGACCGAGGTGGCGGTGATCTGCGCAGCGGAGACCACGGCGGTCTCGGTGTAGGTAAAGTTGATGAAGTTCTCAGGCGCGGTCATGGCAGCCCAATCGGCGGCAGAAAGGCCCGTGAACTCGATGACCTCGGTCTTCTTGTGGTTGCAGGTCGAGCAGGTGTAGGTCTTCACACCGTCCGCCTCTTGGGTGGCAGGCGTAGTCTCCACGCCCTCGCCCCAGATGTGCTCGATGGGGGTGGAGGTCAGCGTGCAATCCTTCTTCGTGCAGGCATGCCAGTGATTGGTGTTGTCAAACGACCACTCCGTGGCATACTCACAGGTGTGCTTGCAGGAGGCGAACAGAGCCACCGCAGAAACAAGCAGACAAACGGTAAGCAGAACAGAAACGATCTTTTTCATAGCATTTTTCTCCTTTTTGGATAAATTTTTTATTTGCACCGTTCGTGACGTGTCACGAACGGGAACAAATCGGGGGGTCATACGTCGATATCCTTCATATATTCGCTTCCATGCTCGGTGATGAATTGCTTACGGGCAGGAAGGTTGTCGCCGAGAAGGGTGTCGAAGATGATCTCGGTCTGGGCGGCATCGGCAGGCGACACCGAGATCAGGCGGCGCGTTTCGGGATTCATGGTGGTCTGCCACATCATCTCAGGCTCGTTCTCACCAAGTCCCTTGGAGCGTTGCAGGGTGTATTTCTTGTTTCCGAGGCGTTTGAGGATCGCCGCCTTTTCAAACTCGTCGTAGGGGAACAGCGTTTCGTCCTTGGTGGTGATCTCAAACAGGTGCGACTCGGCAATGAACACCTTGTGCTCGGCCAGAAGGGTGGGGAGCAGACGGTAGAACAGCGTGAGCAAGAGGGTGCGGATCTGGAAGCCGTCCTCGTCGGCATCGGTACAAATGATGATCTTGGACCAGCGCAGATTGTTCAGATCGAAGGAATTGAGATCGCCCTGCTTTTTGCCCTTGATCTCCACGCCACAGCCGATCACGCGGAGCAGATCGGTGATGATCTCGCTCTTGAAGATCTTATTGTAATCGCTTTTGAGACAGTTCAGGGTCTTTCCGCGTACGGGGATGATGGCTTGGAACTCGGCGTCGCGTCCCAGCTTACAGGAGGTCAAAGCCGAATCTCCCTCCACGATATAAAGCTCGGCCTTCTGCGGATCTCTGGAACGGCAGTTGACGAACTTTTCCACGCGCGTGGCGGCATCCATACTGCCCGAGAGCTTCTTTTTGATGTCCACGCGCGCCTTTTCGGCCGATTCGCGGCTTCGCTTGTTCACCAAGACCTGCTTGGCAAGCACCTCGGCCTCCTTGGGGTTCTCAATGAAGTAGACCTCAAGCTGACGGCGCAGGAATTCGTTGAGCGCGTCGGCAATGAAGACGTTGTTGATCGCCTTCTTGGTCTGGTTTTCGTAGGAGGTCGACGAGGAAAAGCCGTTGATCACAAGAGCCAGACAGTCGGCGATATCGTTGAAGGTGACCTTGCTCTCGTTTTTGGTATAGAGATTGTTGGATTTGAGGTATTTATCGATGGCGTAGGTAAAGGCCAAGCGAACGGCGCGGTCGGGCGAGCCGCCATGCTCCAAATAGCTGGAATTGTGGTAGTATTCCAAAAAGCTGACGGTGTTGGAGAAGCAGAAGGTGACGTCTGCCTTGAATTTGTATTCCGGCAGGTCGGCGCGGTCGCGTCCCGAGGTCTCGATGTGCCAAGAGACAGGCACCGTCAAAGGAGAGGTCCCCACCAGCTCGGTCAGGTAATCCGAGATGCCGTTCTCATAGCAGAACGCCTGCTCCTCGAAGCTGCCGTCGGGCTGCTCCAATTGAAGCACGAAGTGAATGCCCGCGTTCACCACCGATTGCCGACGCAGAATGTCGCGGAAGAAATCGTGCGGGATGTTGATGTCGGTAAAGACCTCGAGGTCGGGCTTCCAGCGAACCACCGTACCCGTGCGTTTGCCCTCCTTTTTGGTAAGAGGGCGCTCCTCCAAGTCTCCGTCCACCTCGCCGCGACGGAAGCGGATACTGCGCTCAACGGTGTCGTCATAAGAGCGAACGATCATGTATTCCGAGCTGTATTGCGTGGCGCACGCGCCAAGTCCGTTCAGACCCAGAGAGAATTCATAGGCCGATTCGTCGGAGTTGTTGTCGTATTTACCGCCTGCGTAAAGCTCACAGTAGATCAGATCCCAGTTCCAGCGACCCTCGGCCTCGTTCCATCCGAGCGGCACGCCGCGTCCGAAATCCTCCACCTCAATGCTCTTGTCCTGATACACGGCAATGCGAATGACGTTACCGTGACCCTCTCTCGCCTCGTCCACCGAGTTGGAAAGGATCTCAAAAAAGGAATGCTCGCAGCCCTCCAAGCCGTCCGAGCCGAAAATGACGGCAGGACGCTTCCGAACGCGATCAGCGCCTTTGAGCGACTTGATGCTTTGGTTGTCGTACTGTTGCGGTTTTTTTGCGGGCATGGGCGAATCCTTCCTTTCTTGCAGGGGACATTGGTGTCCTTCTTCTCCATTATACCAAAAAAAACGCCGTTTGAAAAGGGGGTAACTGATTTTTTTTCGAGAAATTCACTTTTTTGTCGGGTTTCTCTTGCAAGTTGGAGGAAAAAGGAATATAATATATAATAACAGTAGACTACCGAATCGGAACGGAGGGATCGGCTTGAACGGACGGGAATGGATGGAACGATTGCAAAGGGGCACCTGCGCGGTGATCGGATTGGGCGTTTCCAATCTGCCCCTGATCCGCTATCTGCGAGGGCATGGCGTCTCGGTTACCGCGCGTGACAAGAAGACGAAAGAGGAATTGGGCGACGTCGCCTCGGAGATCGCATCCCTCGGCGTTCCGCTTATCTTGGGAGAGACCTACCTATCCGATCTGACCGAGGACTATCTGTTCCGCACACCGGGGCTTCGTCCCGACCTGCCCGCCTTTGAGGAGGCCAAGGCGAGGGGCGCGATCGTCACCTCGGAGATGGAGCTGTTTTTACGGCTGACCCCTGCTTATGTCATCGGCATCACGGGGAGCGACGGGAAAACCACCACGACCACCCTCACAGGCCTTTTCTTGGAGGCCGAGCGACGTCTTTCAAGGACGGGAGGAAAGATCTATGTAGGCGGCAACATCGGCTCTCCCTTGCTCGCGCAGGTGGATGCAATGACAAAGGACGATATCGCGGTGGTGGAGCTTTCCAGCTTCCAGCTGTTCGATCTGCCCCTCTCACCCCACCGAGCCGCCATTACGAATCTCACCGAGAACCATCTCGATTGGCACCGCGACATGGAGGAATACGGACAGGCGAAAACGCATATCTTCCGCCACGCGCCCAACGAGCTACTGGTCACGAACGCCGAGAACGCGGCCGCGATGGTGCTGTGCGACGGCTGTCAATCACCGATCACGCTCTTTTCCTCAAAAAGAGAGCTCCGCGATCTTCCCAAGGGAGACGGCGCGCGGATCGTTTTGAAAAACGGATTCATCACCGTTTGCGAGCAGGGCAGGGAGGAGCCGATCTTGGCGACGCGTGACATTCTCCTGCCGGGCAAGCACAATCTGGAAAATTATATGACCGCCATCGCGCTGACGCGCGGATTGGTTTCGCCCGAGGCGATACGCGAGGTGGCCACCACCTTTCCGGGCGTTCCACACCGCATGGAGCGCGTGGCCGAGATCAACGGCGTGACCTATCTCAACAGCTCGATCGATTCCACCCCCGCGCGTACCGAGGCCACCCTTGCGGCCTTGGAGGGAAGGCTGATCGTGATCTGCGGAGGCTACAACAAGAACGTATCCCTCGTCCCCTTGGCAAGAACGCTGAACGCGCGCGCCGCCGCCGTGGTGCTCACGGGCGCGTCGGCGGAGGAGATCCAAGCCGCCTTGGAGCAGGAAAGGGCGACCCTGCCGATCCTGATCCGAAAGGACTTTGCCGAGGCAGTGGCGGCGGCTCGCTCGCTTGCCTTGGCAGGAGACACCGTGGTGCTTTCCCCCGCCTGCGCCAGCTTCGACGCCTTTCTGAACTATAAACAGCGCGGAGAGCGCTTTCGGGAGCTGGTAACGTCGGCCTCCCAAACGTAAAAAAAGATCCCCAAAGGGGAGAAAGGAAACCAATATGACCGATTATCAAGTACCGTTTCAAAAGAGATCGACAGCGAAGGAACTGCGAACAAGAGGATGGAATGCCCTCTGCCGCCATTTTTGGCTGGCGATCGGCATCTTCCTGCTCGCCTCGGTTCTGGGAGGCACTTTTTCGGGCAATGTTGAGGTGTCGTCCGGCGGAATCAATTTTTCCGTTGAGCAATCCTACACACCGGAGCAAATCGAGGCCTTCCGTGATCGCGTGGTGCAGGAGGGATCTTTGCGTGCCGTTGTAAAGGATATTTTGAAGGACAGCGTGAACCTGATCCAAGTGCTTATCTTTGGAGGCGCATTCGTGATTGCGTTTGTGATTGCAACGGCTATGGATCTGTTTGTGGGCGCACCCACGGCGATTGGCTACGCCACCTTCAACCTGCAACTGCTCGACGATCGGATCGGCTCGATCAAACAGCATTTATTTTCGGGCTTTTCCACCTGCTACACAAGCGCGGTGCTGGTGCGCCTGTTCAAGAGCCTGATCCAATTCGCGGTTTCGTTGATCTCGACGATCCCTGCGCTCTTTACCTTGGTTCTCTTCTTTCTTGATGCGCCGATGGAGGCTGTGCTGGGAGCCTGTGTGGTTACCTCGATCTTGTCGATCGTTTCCGTGATCCTGTCTCTCGTGATGCACTACCGCTACGCCCTTTGCGAGTACATTCTGGCAGAGTACCCCACCCTCGCCGCCGTCGACGTTCTGAAAAACTCCAAGGAGCTGATGAAGGGCAACAAGCGTCGCCTGTTCTGCTTGGAATGGAGCTTTTTCGGATGGATCCTGCTGGCGATCCTGACCTGCGGCCTCGGCATCTTCTTTGTAAGCCCCTATATGCACGCCACCCTGACCGCCTTCTACCGTGAGGTGTCGGGAGGCGATGTTGCCGCGCAGGTCGAGTTCCCCAGCATCGACCCCGAGGACTATTTCACCGTGTAAAAAAGACGGATCCGTTCAACGATACAACCAAAAGGAAGGTATAAAAGACCCATGCAGTTAACCGAGTCCATTCTGTCGCTTGCCGCTCGCGCCGAACAGGCGCTTGCCCCCCGCTTTGCCGAGATCGACCGTGTCTCCTACACCCTCACCCAAACCGTCATGGAGCTGTTTTGCAAGCACCGTGTGTCGGATGCCATGTTTGGGGCCAGCAGTGGCTACGGAAACGGCGACCGAGGACGCGATGTTTTAGACGAGATCTGGGCGGAGATGATGGGGGCCGAGGCGGCCTTCGTTCGTCATACGATCGTCAGCGGAACCCACGCCCTCACCATTGGTCTGTTTGGATTGTTGCGCCCGGGAGACCTGCTCTATTCGGTGGCAGGCAAGCCCTACGATACTTTGGAGGAGGTCATTGGTCTCTCCGGCGAGAGCGGAAACGGCTCGCTTCGGGATTTCGGGGTGGACTATATGCAGACCGATCTCAACCCCTACAGAAGCTTCCGCACCGAGGAGATCCTGCAAGCTCTTCGGGAGCATCGCAACATCAAGGTGGTGTTCATTCAACGCTCCAAGGGCTACCTCAACCGCAAAACGCTGTGTGTAAGGCATTTCATAGGGATAATCCGCGCGGTCATGGGAGAGAGAGAGGACGTATTCGTGGTGGTGGATAACTGCTACGGCGAATTCGTGGAGACGCAAGAGCCGACGCACGTGGGAGCGGACCTGATCATCGGCTCGCTCATCAAGAATCCCGGCGGCGGTATGGCGGAGACCGGAGGATACTTAGCAGGCACGCGCCGCGCCGTGGAGCTGGCAAGCTATCGGCTCACCTCGGTTGGCATCGGCGTGGAGCAGGGAGCCACCGTGGGACAAAACAAGCTGATGTATAAGGGTCTGTTCTATGCGCCCCACACCGTGGCGCAAGCCCTGAAAACGGCGCATCTGGCGGCGTATGTCTTTGAGGAGATGGGCTATGAGGTCGAGCCGAGGTGGGACGAGCCTCGCCACGACATCATTCAGAGCGTGCAAACGAAAAGCGAGGAGGGGCTCTGCGCCTTCTGCCGAGGGATCCAGAAGGGCTCGCCCGTGGATGCCTTCGTCATCCCCGAGCCATGGGAAATGCCCGGGTACAGCGAACGCGTCATTATGGCGGCAGGCGGTTTTACGC
>JAZSKO010000086.1:0-2955 GCA_045534875.1 Eubacteriales bacterium
TCCTAAGACCGCTTGGCTTCCGACTTCCCAAGATCTTGGGAGCGATCACGTTTCCGTCGAGCTGTTGGATCACCAGAATGGCCAGAACGAAGATCAAAAACTTCTCGGGAGCCGTCAAAAGAATGATGACCGCCGAGGGGATCACCCCAATAAACGGACCGATCACGGGGATCACATCGGTAATACCAACGATCACCGCCACCAATACGGCGTAAGGGATGCGGAAGATCAGGCAGACGATATACACAAGAAATCCCACGATCGCGGAGTCGATCAGCTTTCCGCGTAAAAACGAGCCAAAGGAGCGGTCAGCCACGGTGGTGACGCGCGTGATGAACTGATTGACACCGTCACCGAGATATGCTCGGCGGAATTTCAGGATCTGCGCGTAGCGCTTCTCCTTGGAGGCGAGCAGATAGATCGAAACAAAAATACCGAAGATCAAGTCGGTGATCAGCGTTGTAGTCTGCGAAATGAGTCCCAGCAGGGTGGGCAGGATCTGCTCCGGGGCGGAGGAATCGTCAGGAAAGAGTGCAAGGATATGCGAGGGGAGCTTTCGGATCAGATCGTTTGCACCGAGAATGATGCTCTCGGCGTTCAGGTAATGGATCGCGGGAGAGCCGTCCGCGCGGGCCGGGAAACGAGCGTTGATGCGTTGCAGACCGCCGTTGAGCAGATCCGTCACCTTGTAAACGTACTGGTCAAACGAGCCGAGGAAGGACTGAATGCTCTCCAAGAACTGGGGAACGATCAAAAAGAACAGACCCGCAATGATCAGAAGCAGGACCAGATAGGTCAGGAGCAGGGAGAGAGCGCGACGCAGACGCTGGTAGCGGATATGCACCAGAGCTCGCCGCTCCCAGAAGCGGAAGAAGGGGTTGGCGAGGTAAGCGATCACAAGGCCGATCAGGATCGGGCTGATCACATCCAGAACCGCCGCGAGGAAGCGATTGATCGCATCCAGATTGGCGATCAGGACAATGGCAAAAAACACAACGGCGTAGACCATCACACCGATGCGTACCTGCTTTTTGCGAAGAAGCTTCAATACCCGATTCATAAGCCACCGTCAAGCCTTTCCCAAGCGTTTTGAAAGCATAGTGATCCCCAAAAGGAAAAACTACGCATTTTATCATAATCAATATATATATTTTACACGTTTCAAAGCGATTCGTCAAGAGAATTCACAGGATTTTCAAATAATTCTTGCAAATTTATTGAAACTGTGGTAAAATACAGGCAGGAAATCCCGAGAAAGGATGAAAAAAGCGCAAAATGAAGCAGATCACCGAGAGAGCCTACGCCAAGATCAACCTGAGCTTGGACGTTACCGCCAAGCGAGAGAACGGCTATCACGAGCTGGACGGCGTGATGCAGACCGTCACGCTTTGCGATGATGTCACCGTGACGTATAAGGAAAGCCCCACCGTCACCGTCACCCTCCAAGCCGAGGGAAACCCCGATATGCCAACCGACGGTCGCAATCTCGCGGTCAAGGCGGCAACGCGGTTTTTGGAGAGCGTGGGACGGGGTGGAGAGGTCTCCATCCACATCCGAAAGAGGATCCCCATGGCGGGGGGCTTGGCAGGAGGCAGTGCCGATGCGGCGGCCGTCCTGCGCGCCCTGAATCGCCTCACCGAGGCAGATCTTTCGGAGGAGGCACTTTCGGCGATCGGCGTCCGTCTCGGCGCAGACGTCCCCTTCTGCATCATGGGAGGAACGATGCGGACCCTCGGGATCGGAGATCGCTTGGAGGTCTTGCCTCCCATGCCGAACTGCCATATCGTCATCACAAGACGGGGCGAGGGCGTTTCCACTCCTTGGGCATACGGCAAGCTCGATGAGATGTACGATCACTTCGCCGAGGGACATTCCCGTCCCGCATCGGGACTTTCAAGCCTGCTTTTGGGCTTGGAAACGGGAAGCTTGACCGAGGTGTGCGGCGCGGTCTATAATCTGTTTGAGCCGGTGGTTTCGGCTTGTCAGAGCGACGTGCAGGCGCTTCGCGGCATTCTGTTGGAAAATGGAGCTTTGGTGGCGCGCATGAGCGGAAGCGGACCGTCGGTGTTCGGGATCTTTGGAGAGAGGGAGAGCGCGGAGTGCGCTTGCCGGAGGTTGATCGAAGCGGGAGCAGTCGCGCATCTCTCTGAGCCGATGAATGAAAGCCTGCTCGGATAACAGAGTTTCCGAATCCTTCACATTCAGTTCACAAATAGGGTTTATAATACAAGGATGAGCCTTCCAAGCAAGGAAGACTCGGAAAGGATCAAACGGTATTGAAAAAGAAATCGTGTAACCCCTGTGGGAAAAAGACCTCCATTGGCGGGCAAGCCCTGATGGAGGGGATCATGATGCGTGGGCCGAAGCGCACCACCATGGCCGTACGCAATCCCGAGGGAGAGATTATTTTGGAATCGGTGGAGACCGAGAGAAAGAAGCGCGCCGCCATCTGCTCGTGGCCGCTCATCCGAGGCATTTTCGGCTATATCGACTCCATGGTGCTTGGCTACCGATGCATGATGCGCTCGGCAGAAATTTCGGGATTGGAGGATATCGTCGAGGACGAGCCCAAGTCGAAAAAGAAAAAGAAGATCAAGGGAGAGGACGCGACGGCAGAGACCGAAAAAAACGATGACGTCCCCGCCGAAACGGCAGAAGCGATCGAGGCTTCCACCGAGGAAAAGACCGAGGACACCGAGAAAAAGACCGAGGACACCGAGAAAAAGACCGAGGACACCGAGAAAAAGACCGAGGACACCGAGAAAAAGGCCGAGGACACCGAGAAAAAGGCCGAGGACACCGAGAAAAAGGCCGAGGACACCGAGAAAAAGGCCGAGGACAGTGAGAAAAAGACCGAGGACAGTGAGAAAAAGACCGAGGACGGTGAGAAAAAGCTGCCTGCTTGGGTGGTGACCTTGACCATGGTGGCAAGCATCGTGCTGGGAGTCGCGATCG
>JAZSKO010000029.1:0-8852 GCA_045534875.1 Eubacteriales bacterium
AAATGGGAATCGGGCAGGGGATATCCCAACATCGACTCCTTAAAGGCGATCGCGCGCTTTTTCGGCGTGACGGTCGATGATCTGTTGTCGAGCGAGGAGCTATTGACCCTCGCGGAAGCAGACACTAAGCAAAAAACGCAACACGTACGCGAATTGGTGTTCGGATTGCTCGATTTGAGCATGGCCATGCTTTTGTTTCTGCCGTTCTTCCGAGAGGGAACCTACGGCATTGTGTTGAGCGTTTCCTTGCTTCAACTCTCAATCGTTCAGCCTTATTTGAAGGCGCTCTACTATGTGGCGGTAATCGGAACGATGCTCGTGGGCGTCACGACCCTTGCTCTGCAAGCCTGCGAGACGCGAGCTTGGCTTTTCCTCAAAGCATGGCTTTCCCCCATCTTGGGGGCTGTGACGGTACTGCTTTTTATTATCAGCCGTCAGCCCTATGCCGCCGTTTTCGCCTTTGTTTTGCTCCTGATAAAGGGGTGCTTCC
The DNA here is from genome assembly GCA_045534875.1 of Eubacteriales bacterium. GTDB lineage: Bacteria > Bacillota > Clostridia > Oscillospirales > CAG-272 > UMGS1865. The sequence goes on from JAZSKO010000029.1 coordinate 491, forward strand.
TTCTGAAAAGACCGTGACACGCTTCGTGTCGCGAATGTGACGAGTGGATGCTTGCTTTCTTTTTGATCGGTTGCTATTCTGTATACAGGCGTTTTGCCAATACAGAATAGGGAGATCAAACCAAATGAAAAACAGAAAACAAGTAAGCATCTTTTCCGCCGTCGCTTTCCTGATCGTCTTCGTCCTTTGGACGATTCTTCTTCGACTTGTCGATGTCAGGCCGATTGGACCGCAGGGATCGACCGTTGGGTTCGCCGCGCTGAACCAATGGTTTCACACCCTCACAGGCACGCACATGACGCTCTATACCGTCACGGATTGGCTCGGGCTTGTTCCAATCGGCGTTGCATTCGGGTTCGCTGTTCTCGGTCTTGTGCAATGGATCAAAAGAAAGAGCCTATTAAAGGTTGACCGAAGCATTCTTACACTCGGTGGGTTTTACATTGTCGTAATGGCGGTTTATATCCTCTTTGAAACCGTTGTCATCAATTACAGACCGACACTCATCAACGGATATTTAGAAGCCTCGTATCCGTCGTCAACAACCATGCTTGTGATGTGTGTGATGCCTACGGCAATGATGCAATTTTGTACCCGTATTAAAAACGACTTGTTCAGGCGATGTGTCATGATTTCCATTACCGTGTTTATTGCCTTTATGGTGATAGGCAGACTTGTGTCAGGCGTACATTGGATCACCGATATCATCGGCGGAGTATGGGTGAGCGCGGGGCTGGTGCTTCTGTATCATCGATTTGGCCGATCGGATGGATCGTGACCGTTTTCCCGTTTTGTCATATTTCAATAAACAAAAAGGAGCTTCTTATGAAAAAGATCGGACTTGGAATCGCTATACTTTTGTTTGCCATCGTTTTGGAGGTTTCGTGGGCAGGCTATTTCTCATATATAACCACCGGAATCGGGCTGATCGGCTTGGCGGTCGCCATTGCGGGATTTTTCAGCAAGGACACCCGTCATGATTAAAAAATATGCGCTACCTCTTTTCATGTTAGCTGTCTTTGAAGCAGTGGCGATCACACTTTGGCTAACCAAGGACAACCTTTTTTACCTGTTCAATTTCAGTTATATCGGCATCGCGATCGCGCTGGGACTTTTTCTGTTCATTCGGAAATATAAGCATGCCCGTCGCGTGACTCAGCTTTTGGTTGGGACGTATATGCTACTCTATTTGGGGCTGATCTGCAACGAAAATATGCAAATCGAGGGCTTTTGGTATTATCTGTTCACGGGTGTTTTTGAGGCCGCGACCATTCACTATGCGGTTGCAAAGATCATCGGTCCTTTGCTATTTGGAAGGGGATGGTGCGGATATGCCTGTTGGACAGCCATGATCTTGGATCTTCTTCCGTATAAAGTGCCAAGACAGAAGCGAAAAAGGATCGGCTGGATCCGCTATATCGTGTTTGCTGTTTCGCTTGTGTTCGTATCGGCTCTGTTTTTGGCTCACGTTGGGAATATGGAACGAATCATGTTTTGGTCATTTCTGATAGGGAATCTGCTCTATTACGCCGTTGGAATCGCGCTCGCCTTTCTTTTGAAGGATAACCGTGCCTTCTGCAAGTACATCTGTCCCATCACGGTGTTTCTGAAACCCATGAGCTATGCCTCGTTGCTTCGCATCAAATGCGACAAGGAAAAATGCGTGTCCTGCGGAAAATGCAGACAGGTATGCCCGATGGACGTTGATATGACCGACAATTCCCGAAAGCGAGAGAATGGGACAGAGTGCATTCTGTGCTTTGAATGCGTTAAAAATTGTCCGAAAAAGGCTCTGTAAAGCGAACATCTCTGAGGAGAATAAAAAACAGAAGAGAGAGTAATGCGGAAACAAAATTCCGTAAAACTCTCTCTTTTTCTACTTTTCAGTTTAGAGTCATGAGTTTGCTATCGCAAATGTTATGATATCCGTATGGGCAATCATAGTTTAGCGTGATTTGTCCGTTAAGGACATCACGCTTTTCTATGCCTGCTTCAATGCCGCCTCGATCGTATCAAAGAACAGCTTGCGATGGGGAGCGTCGAGGACGGCGTAGGCCACATAGCTTCCATACACGCGCACCTCCGCGTCGCGGAGCTTGGGTGTTTCCTCTGGAATATAGGAATCAAAAAACGTGCGGTTTCGGTCGAGCGAGGTGGAAAGATACTCCGAAAAAAGATCCTTCGCCGCATCCGCGTTTTGCAGATCGGTGTGCCAGATCCCAAACTCGTCAAGGCGATTTCCGTCCGTGGAAAGGCAGATCGTCACATCATCCGCAAAGGAGGGAAGGGTGACGTAATCGGACAAATGCTCCGCACCGACCGAGAGAAAGTCCGTGTCCGACAGAGCGGCCTCGGCATCCCTCGCCAGCTCATCCGACGAGAGAGAATCGCGGTACTTTTGGGTATTTTCGCAAGAAAAGAGTGAAAAAGGAAGCAAAAGCAGGACGAAGAAAAAGGACAAAACGCGAGAGTGAGACATTTGATTTCCCTCCGATTGATCGCAGTTGAAACTCTGCTGACACAGAGAGTATACCCCGCATCGCATCGGTTATGCACAGGGAAGCCGAGGGGCAAGATACCCCAAAACGGCATCGTATGCCTCGGCGGTGAGATGAATGCCATCGGTGGTAAACGTCTCCTTCAAATAGCCGTCGGCATCTCGCAAAACGGAGGACGTGTCTACAAATTCGGCATCGGGGATCGTTTCACACATTGCCTGTAAGGCATCATTCAAAGAAAGAATTTGCTCGTTGATCTGTTGCGGCGTGAGTGAGAAAAGCCATTCGGCCTGCCGCTCCATGCGAGCGACGGGATAAATTGACTGCACCCAAAAGCGAGTGCTCGGCGAGACCTCGCGGATCGCGTCTATCAGTTTTTGATAGGTTTGAAGATACCGCTCCGTGTCGCGTGAAAAGCCCACGATCCCGTTCAGCCCAAAGGAGAGTACCAGATAAGGCGGCTTTACGCGCTTGGCAAGGGAAACGATGGATACCGATTCGCCGCTTTCGGGGTCGGTGACGTGACGCATGGGAAGGGAGGAATCCAAGCGCATCGTGCCGGAGGAATTCGCCCAAACCTGCTTTGGATCCACCCGTCCGCGTGAGCGCAAATGTGCGGTCGTCGACTCTCCCAAAAAGAAAACATCGGTAGAAAAATGTGCTGTTTCATCGGTCATACAGGATAAAAAAGCGCCTCCGCCGTCGACCTTCGTCAACGGATCAGAGGCGCTGAAAATCGTGAGAAACGCGGTAAAACCGCATAAAAGTCTGCAAAAAACAGAATTCATATCGCAAAAGCATCCTCTCTCGGCGCCTGTGCGAGTATCGGCTCGGTCATTCCTCTCGGAAGCTGTGGAATCGCTTTTTCGTTAAGGAGACGATTCCCACGATCGCCCAATAGATCAGCGTGAAGAAAACGATCGCCAAGATCCAGCTCATGGGCGCGGTGGAGGGGTTGGAGGGAAGCCAGACGAACAAGAGAAATGCCGCCAAGACCAGCAAATAGCCCAGCAACCCTTTTGCCCATGCGGCAAGCGAGGATCCCTTTCTCATGACCTGCGCGGCGGCAAGAGACAGCGAAAAGGGAAACAAAAGCAGAAAGCTCAGGGAGCTGATCACCATTTGTTCAAAGCCTCCGCTGATCGCCAGAGCGATCAACAGAACGAGAAGGGAGAGCACCGTGTAATACAGGCAGGCGCCAATCCATATTTTTTTCAAAGTGGCCATGATCTTCATAAAAAAGCCTTTCGTATCAGCAAATTTAGTGTGCGCTTTTTATATGATACTATACAAACCGATTTTTTTCAAGTCTTTTTTGTAACTTTCTCGATTTTTTTACATAAAAAGGCGAGGATATTCACTTTTTCTGTTGACTTTCCTAAAAAAAGTTGTATAATATTATTGTATATTATATTATGGGGTATTCTGCGGTTCGTGTGGTTTGGAGCCCCTTTGAGAAAGGAAACAGTATCCGTATGGCATCCATGACAAGATCGGAAGCAAGAGAAACCGTTTTTTGCCTGCTGTTTGAAACCGAATTCCATTTGGATCAAGATCCAAAGGACATTTATGCGTTGGCGGCAGAGGTTCGGGAATTTGAGCAGGCGTGCGCCAAGCAATCCGCCTATATTCAATCCGTTTATTACGGTGTTTTGGAGAAAAAGGACGAGCTGGATGCGATGATCGCCGCCCATGCAAGCGGTTGGAGAACCGACCGTATCGCACCCGTATCCCGCAACATTCTGCGTCTTAGCATTTACGAGATGCTTTACGTGGAGGACGTTCCTTTGGCGGTCGCCTTGAACGAGGCGATCGAGTTGACCAAGAAATTTGACGCGGAAAAGGCGAAAGGCTTTGTCAACGGCATTCTGCACAGTGTGAAGACCGAGATCGAGGCCAAGGATCCGACATGAGACCGATCGGCTTCGTTGGATTTGACACCAGCAACTATACCACATCGGTCGCGGTCTGCTCCGAGGAGGGAGAGGTGCTCGCCAATCTGCGGATCCTTCTGCCCGTCAAGGAAGGCGAGCGGGGATTGCGACAGAGTGACGCGGTCTTTCATCACACAAAGAACCTCGCCGTTCTTTGTCGTGAATTGCGCGACGTGGTTTCGGGGATGGAGATCCGAGGTGTTGGATACTCGGCGCGTCCGCGCTCGGTCGAGGGATCGTATATGCCTTGCTTTTTGGCGGGAATGACCGCCGCCGAGGCCTTTGCGGCCGCCGAGAGCATCCCCGTTCACACCTTTTCCCATCAGGATGGACACATCATGGCGGCTCTGTATTCGGGTGGAGCGGAGCATCTTTTGCGCTCGTCTCGCTTTGCCGCCTTCCACGTCTCGGGGGGGACGACCGAGGTTTTGTCGGTCGAGCCTTGCAGGGACGGGTTCGCCGTTTGTCAAATCGGTGGCTCGGCAGACCTGCACGCGGGACAAGCGATCGACCGCATTGGTGTGCGGATGGGTCTGCAATTCCCATGCGGCAAGGAGCTGGAGATCTTGGCGGCAAGAAACGAAAAGCCGATCCCAACACCGAAGATCTCGGTAAAGGACGGCGAATGTCACTTTTCGGGATTGGAAAACATGGCGACGGCGCTTTGGAAGGAGACGGGCGACAGATCCCTCGTCAGCGCCTTCGTATTGGAATACACGGCCAAAACCTTGGCGGCCCTGACACGGCACGTCGATCAAACGCTTGGCGAGATCCCCATCGTCTACGGTGGCGGTGTGATGAGCAATCGCTATCTGCAAGGCGCGCTTTCGGGGCGTAGGAGCACCTATTTCGCCGAGCCCGCCTTTTCGGCCGATAACGCGGCAGGCATTGCCTTGCTTTGTCGCAGAAGCATCCTGCAAGAGAAGGGAGAACAGGGAGGATGACCGAGATCCCAACCTTAACGGTCAGCGAATTGAATCAATATCTGCGGATGCAGATGGACGGAGATCGTGTGCTGTCCAATCTCTATGTGCGCGGTGAGCTTTCCAACTGCAACGCCTATTCCTCGGGGCATTTCTATTTTACGGTCAAGGATGCGGAGGGACAGCTTGGCGGTGTGATGTTTCGAACCTATTTTTCGCGTCTCGGATTCGTTCCGAAGAACGGGATGCGTGTGATCCTGCACGGCAGAGTTTCGGTCTATCCGCAACGGGGACAGTATCAGATCTACACCGACGATATGATCCCCGACGGCGCAGGGTCGCTGGCTCTGCAATTTGAACAGCTAAAACGGCGTCTGGAAGCGGAGGGGCTGTTTGATCCCGAGCGAAAGAAGCCCTTGCCGTATATGCCGCGGCGCGTGGGCGTGATCACATCTCCCGACGGAGCGGCGGTACAGGACATTCGACAGGTGCTGGGAAGACGCTTTCCTGCCGCCGAGATGCTGCTGTTTCCCTCGCTTGTGCAGGGAGAGGGCGCGGCGGAGCAAATGATCTTGGGACTTCAATTTTTCCAGATCCATGATCTGGTCGATGTTATTATTATCGGACGCGGAGGTGGCTCTGTGGAGGATCTTTGGGCGTTCAACGACGAGGCACTTGCCCGAGCCGTGGCCGCCTGTCGCATCCCCGTGATCTCTGCGGTGGGGCATGAGACCGATTTCACGATCTGCGACTTCGTTGCCGATCGGAGAGCCCCCACGCCGTCTGCCGCCGCCGAGCTTGCTGTTCCGGATGCAAGAGAATGGAAGGCGGCGCTTGGCGAGCAGGCCGCACAGCTTCAACGGCTTCTCTTGTCCCGTATCCAATCAGCGAGACGGCTGGTGGACTTCTATCGGGGAGGCATCCTGTCAAGACCTGCCGCTGTGCTGGATCCCATGCGGATGCAGCTTGCCGAGCAGGAAAGACGCTTGGAGAGAGCAAGTCAACACACACAAACCAAACACAGAGATCGGTTGTCCGCGCTCTGCCAACGCTTGGAGGCATTGAGCCCCTTGCGCGTTCTGTCGAGAGGCTACGCCACCGTAACGGGTCAAAGCGGTACGGTCACGCGTGCCGCCGACGTGCAAAACGGAGAGCGGCTTTCCATTCGGTTTGCCGATGGAGAGATATCGGCGGTCGCTGATTGCAAGAAAGGATAATAAAAGATGGCCACGAAAAAAACGGTAGATTTTGAAAAATCCATGGAAAGGCTCGATGAAATCGTGCGCGCCTTGGAGGAGGGAAGCGAGGGGCTTGACGCCGCCTTGAAGCTCTACGAGGAGGGACTTTCCTTGGTTCGGCAATGCTCCGAGCGGTTGGATTCCGCGGAGCAGACCGTAAAGATGTTGCAAATGAAGGCGGACGGAAGCTATTCCATGGAGGATTTTCCGCCGAGATCGGGGGATACGAAATGACAGACGAGATCTTGACCTTGGCGTTGAATCGGAACGCCACCATGACCGAAAACGCCATGAGAGAATGCTATGCCGAGGATGCGGATATCGCGTCGCTTCTCGATTCGGAGCGGTATAGCCTGTTTGCGGGCGGAAAGCGCATTCGCCCCACGTTGACGCTTGAATTCTGCCGTTTGTTCGGCGGAGAGGATGCGGCGGCGTTGCCCTTTGCCTGCGCGGTGGAGATGATCCACACCTATTCGCTCATTCACGACGATCTTCCTTGCATGGATAACGACGATATGCGTCGAGGAAAGCCGACGAATCACAAGGTCTATGGTGAAACGATCGCGCTCTTGGCGGGGGACGCGCTCCTGACGGGCGCGTTTGAGATCGCCGCCTCCAATACCGAGGCAGGGGCGGAGGCATCCGCTATGGCGGTCGCGTATCTCGCGGGAAGCGCGGGACGCTACGGTATGATCGGCGGACAGGTGATGGATATTGAGGGAGAAAAGAGAAAGCTGACGCTCGACGAGCTTTTGAAGCTCCATTCTTGGAAAACAGGCGCGTTGATCAGCGCGTCGGCAGTCCTTGGCGCATTGGCGGCAGGCGTTCGCTTTGACGATCCCGTCATGGAGCGCGTGGTCAAGTATGCCGAGAATTTGGGATTGGCATTCCAGATCGTGGATGATATCCTGGATCAAACAGGAGACGAGGCCGAGCTTGGAAAACCGATCGGCTCGGATGCCGCAAACGAAAAAAGCACCTTCCTCTCGTTCTATACGGTGGAGGAGGCGCAATTTTATGTGGACCGTCTGACGCAGGACGCCATCAACGCCATACGAAATTACCCCAACTCCGAGATGCTTTGCGCTCTGGCGGAGTGGTTGTCTAAAAGGAAAAAGTAAGATATGGAAGCACTTTACACAGCAAAAGCACTCTTTACGAATTACTGGCTGATGAGCACGGTGTTCGCTTGGCTGGTCGCGCAGCTTTTGAAGATCTGTACGGGCATCTTTCGCCAACGGGACTTTTCCGTACGCGCTTTGCTCTTTGGGACGGGAGGTATGCCCAGCTCGCATACGGCATCGGTGACCGCTCTGTGTACCGCGATCTGCGTCACCGAGGGCTTTGCGTCGCCGCTCGTGGCGGTCAGCGGTCTGTTCTGCATCATTGTCATGAACGATGCCACCGGCGTCCGTCGGGAGACGGGAAAGCAATCCACTGCACTCAACCTGATCTTGAAGCAAATGTTCCGTGATCCGCCCGAGAATCTGAGCGACCACTACCGTGAATTGATCGGGCACACCCCCTTGCAGGTGGCCTTCGGAGCACTCACGGGAGTTGCCGTGGCTCTGCTCACACGTCTGATCCCTGTTTTCGCGGGCTGACGTATGAGAATTGATCTGTACTTGACCGTAAACGGGCACGCGCCAAGCCGTCAGCAGGCGAAGCGTCTGATCGAGGAGGGCGGCGTTACGGTAGATGGAAAGCCCGTCAAAAAAGCCTCCGAGGAGATCGCGGAGGGAGAGCATACCGTTGTCGTGCAGGATACC
>JAZSKO010000265.1:0-2967 GCA_045534875.1 Eubacteriales bacterium
AGGGGTCTCCCCTCCAAGGTCTTACCCCCTCCTCCTTCGAACGAGGCCGATAGAGGGCGCGAGCTGGGGGAGAAGGAGAGCGAACAGTACGATCCAAACGATCAGGATGGTGTCACTCACGGTAAGAGACGACGAGGGGAGAGAGCGAGCCGAGAGAGGGAGCGACTGGCCCGTATGGAGGGTCATCCAAGCCAGAAGGCTCTCGGCGAAGGAGAAATTCGAGGAGGAGGAAAGGACCTCACTGGTCGTATCAAAGGGCATGGAGATCCACGTCACGGTGGCATCCCCACGACGGGCGGTCACACCCATGAGGTAGCTTCCGAGGGACGCGGAGGGGTCGGAGACATTCGAGGGCGTGAGGTTGTAAACACCGCTGGGCGTGTAGAGCAGAGGAATATGCGACACACCGTCGGTGGCGGTGACGTCGATCGCGTGCGCGCCGTAGGCAAGGAAGGGAGAGGTCAGACCTGCGACGGCAGGATGGTCGCCGTAAACGGTCGAGAAGGCCTCGCCCTCCTGACTGTGGTACAACAGGCTCATCTCCGAGGACGCCGAAAGACCGAAGGAGGAAAGCACGCCGTACAAGCGCGGCAGATCGGTGGAGGCATAGGAGGTGGTAAGAAGAAGCTGTCCGCCGCCCGACAGATACGCCGACAGAGTGGATGCCTCCCCCTCGGTCAGATCCTCGGTAAGATGCAGAAGGAGCGCGTCGCAGGCGGGGGGAAGCTGGGCGATCCCGTCCACGCGATCCACCGTGTAGCCCGCGTCCTCCAAGCGGCGCGTGAGGAAGGCAGAGGTGCCGTTCAGATCCTCTCCCATCACCACAAGGTGAGGGGGATCGGAGGAAAGCACGTAGCGGATCGCGTTGAGGATCGCGCCCTCGCCCGAAAAACGACCAACCGTTTGGCCATTGGAATAGGTGGCAAGAAGCTGAGCGCGACGCGAGGCATCGGTCTCGGCAGAAATATGCTCCATGAGAGCCACGTACTCCGACAGAGTGAAGGAGATACCTGTGTAGCTGTTGTAATAGTAGTAGAGATCGGAGGCCGTGAGAAGGCGGCTTCGCGCGCCGCTCCGCACACGGATGGTATGGTCGGTGACAGAGGTGTCCTCGCCGCGCAGATCCTCCACCGTAAGCCGCACACGGTCGCTTTTTCGCGTGATCGACAGCAAAAACGGATAGAGATCGCGATCGGCGTTCGCCGCGCCGCCCTCGCAGTAGTAGATCAATTCCACGTCCCGATCCAATTCACGCAGGTAGCGCTCGGAGGTGTCGGAGAGAGAATAGACCGACGAATCGGTCACGGACGGATAGCGAAGGTCGAACGGCAGCAGCATCACGCCCGCGTTCAACAAAATCGAGGACGCAAGCAGGATGGCAAGCGCCTTCCCTTCCCGTGGACGGGGAGAAAACCGCATCGCGCCGCCGAGCCTCGGTCGAAGCGTGACCGTCAGGGTCAGAAACAGTGCCGTAAGCGAGAGAAACAAACAGGTGGACGAGAGGTCGAAATGTCCTGCGGAAAACTCACGAACGCGGCCAAACAGGTCGAAAAATCCCAGCAGGTCGGGCAACAATCGCTCATAGGCCACGGGAAGCACCCACAGCAAGAGAAAGCACACGCCCGCGACAAGGACGCTCCAAAGCGCCGCAAACGTCCATTTTTTGCGTCTTATGCCAAGCGTCAGGCAGAGCGCGCCCGCGCCGATGAGCGTCAGAACAATCGGCCCGACGACGGGATAGGACGCGATGAGCGAGCCGAGATAGGGGAGCAGGTAGATCCCCAAACACACGCCAATGCCCGTAGCGATCGCCTGCCACCGCTTACAGAAGCAGGACGCCACCGTTGACAGGATCGCCAGCAGGCAGACCGTAAACAGCACATACCCCAAAATGGCGGTATAGCTGCTCTCCATCGACACGTCGCCGAGGAAGGACAGCGCGACGGGAAGGATCAGGAGCACGATCGTCGGGAACAGAAAGACCGTCAGGGTAGCGAAATAGCTTCCCAGCGTGATGGAAAGCCGCGCGGTCGGCAGACTGCAAAGCCACGGGGTCGTTCCTTGCCGATTTTCCTCGGTGAAGCAGAAGGCGGCCGCGATGGGGCAGGTCACGATCAGAAGCTCTGCCAGCATCGCCGTGACCGACGAAAGCTCACCCGAGGCGTGGATGATGTGATAGATCACCGACAAGACGCCTGTCGCCAGCAGGGTCAGCGAGAGAAGGATCCAACCGCAGAGGCCGCCATAGATCTGCCGCATCTGCTTTTGAAAAGCCGCCATCATGCCATCTCCTCCTTCTGCTCGTTGGTGTCGTTGGGGTCTGTGGGCGCGGAGAGACTTCCGTTTTCCAGCCGCAGGATCGCGTCGGAAAGCTCCCTCAAAAGCGCGATCGAGGACGACGCCAAAAAGATGGTCTTTCCCTTCTCGGCGTACTCTCGGATATGCTCCTTGATCTCGTCCTCCTCCGCTTCTGAAAGGTTCTTGACGGGGTCATCGAGGATCAAGATATCGGGGTCTCCGAGCATGGCCTGTGCGAGCGCGAGCAGGCGCAGATCCATTGGCGCAAGCTCCGCGATACGGGTATTGCGAAGCTCCACAAGGTCCATCTGCTCCATGACCTGATGCACGCTTCGAAACCGCTTGCTGTCCTTGATCTGCTTGCACGCGGCCACGAAATCCAAAAATTCGTACACCGTCAGCTCCGGATAAGCAGGAAGGCGTTCGGGCATATAACCGATGCACCGTCTCGCCTTTTCTCCCTCCTTTTCCATATCGAAGCCGTTGATGCGAACGATCCCCTTCTCGATCGGGATCGCCCCCGCCAGCAGGGCTGTGACCGTGGACTTTCCCGTCCCCGTCTCGCCCCATATTCCGTATGTTTTTCCGTTTCCTACCTTGAAGCCCGCGTCCTGCAAGACCTCTCGTTTGCCGACCGAGCACCAAAGCCCGCTCACCTCTACCATCCCT
>JAZSKO010000049.1:0-47544 GCA_045534875.1 Eubacteriales bacterium
TGAACAAGTCCGTTAAAAACGGACAATAGACAAAAGCCCCCTTGATGTGGTAGAATAAAGATACCATATCAAGGGGGTAATTGTATGCCAAGGAAATATCAACACACAAAAGAACTATTGCCACAAATCAAAAAGATGTTAGACCAAGGAATGACACATAAGCAAATAGAAGAAAAACTTGGTTTAACAGGAAAACGACCTGTGCACGAACTATTGAAGAGAGAACGCAAAAAAGAAGCAACTACACGTCTACCAAAAGCACGTATAAGAAAACCAGCAAAAACGTTACAAGAATACAAATACGAAAATAAACGATTGAAGATGGAAAATGAATTATTGCGGGATTTTCTCTCGCTCACAGAAAGGAAGTGAGGACAAGCGTAAAATATATGGTGATCTATCGGCATAAGGATAAATATTCAATCAGTGAAATGTGCCGGTTCTTTGAAGTATCGAGAAGTGGCTACTATGACTATGTCAAAAGGATGGATGTTCCCGCATGGGATCTTCCTCTGGCAGAGAAGATACGAGAGTGTCAGGAACACAGCCACAGCACCTACGGTTATCGTAGAGTGCAAATATGGCTTGAAAGGAAAGGAATACATAAGAATCCTAAAACCGTTCTCCGTGTTATGCAGAAATATAATCTGTTATCAGAGGTTAGAAGAAAGAAGTACCATAACTACACAACTGGCATATATGTATATCCGAATCGTTTAGCAAGGGATTTTCATGCAGAGCGCCCTAATCAGAAGTGGGTAACGGATATTTCTTACATCAAGACAGGACAGGGCTTCTTGTATCTATCGGTCATTCGTGACCTCTATGACAACAGTATCGTTGCATACAAGACGGGCACTGAACAGAACATTAATCTCGTGCTTTCTACAATCAGAGCAGCCAAAAGAAAGGAAAAGGTCACCGCAGAGCTGCAACTCCACAGTGACCAAGGCTTTCAGTACACCTCGCAAGCGTATTATAGCCTAACAAAATCATACCACATTACGCCGTCAATGTCAAGTAGGGGAAATCCTTATGACAATGCTATGGCTGAAAATTTCTTTTCCATTCTCAAAACTGAATGTATTTACCGTGCGAAAATCCGCACCTATGAGGAGGCGCGCCTCCTCATAGGTGCATACATACACTTCTACAACAATGAACGTATTCAACTCAAAACAAAACTGACACCACTCGAAAAGCGATGTCAGTTCGTTGCTTAATTATTAAATATCCTACCCGCAAGGGGCTTTTTGTACTGTCCGTACAATTTGGGGCAGTTTATTTTACGGGGGGATATTTATTGGAATATTCGCTATACGGGTCGAAATTTCCCGTGTTTTACGGTTCCGATTGCTCCGGGGAAACAGGGGAATCCTCTGTGGCTTTCAGATTTCGACGAAAATCGTTTGGAGTTACTCCGTTGGTCTTGCGAAAGCAGGTGGCAAAATACGTGTAGTTCTGAAATCCACATTCCAAGCTGATCTGGTGAATGCTCTTATCGGTGTGCTTCAAAAGAAAGCGCGCCTGCTTCAAGCGGATCTCGTTGAGCTTGGTAATATAGTTCACACCAAATTCACGCATCACAAGGCGAGAGGCCTGTCGGGAGGAGAGCTGGATCGAATCGGCCAAGTCCTGCAGCTTGATGTTTTCCTTATAGCGCAGACGAAGGAAGCATTCCACGCGATCACGCCAATAGCCACTGTATTTCGGCTCAATGGCAGGGAAGACCTCGTCGCAGGGAACTTTGGAAAGACGAAGAATGTCGGTCAGCAAAAGGGTACAAAGCGATTGCAGGGAGCAGAAATATCCACTGCGACTCTCTTTCAATTCCAAAGCAATGTTTTGAAAGGTCTTGGCGAGGGTAAGGTCGGGATCGCGCACGATGCGGATCATGTTGAAGACCTCGATCAGGCGAGCATAGCTCTTTTTATGCTTGATGCTGGCATGCTCGCTTGGAGGCTTGACCGAAAAACGAAGACGGTAGATGGTAATATCGAGGGAAAGATCCTCGATGAGCTGATAGTGCCATTCTCCGGGGCGAACGAGGATCAGGTCTCCCGCTCCCAAAGTGAGCCCTTCGCCCTCGACCGTGTATTTTCCTTTGCCACGCAACACATATTGAAGCTCATAGCAGCCGTGATCGTGCGGATCGGCGAAGCAAAGCGTTCCCGTGGCGTAGATGCGGTCATTCACAAAAAAGAAAAGGCGCAAGGGACCAATGGAAATTGGAATTTCAAGGGAAGAATACAAATTGGTTTGTTCCATGCGCAGTGCTCCTTTTGGGGTTTGATATAAGAAAATGAGAGGATGTTTTCATCCGTACAGTTTTATTATACCCGTTCTTTTTTTAGAATGCAAGTGGGTTTCCAAAAATAAAAGTAAATAATAAGACAACTTTCAACCCAATATGTCTCTTTATTTAATGGTTTCTGCGTTTTATCGCCAAAACGCGTTTTTTGAAGGAAGAAAGGGATCAACACCACGATCTCTGCTTTTTTGGAGGCAACAGAACGGAAATGGATACACGTATTTGAAGATTAATTTTTCAGACAAGTGCGTTTTATAGAGGGCGGAAAACTTTATTTACATTTGATTCTCAGAATGTTATAATAAGGTAGTTAGAGGCTTGTGCCGAAAAACAAACAAATAACATTCGTTTTCTTTGTTCAAAATGAACAAAAAAGGAGGGGTTACCATGAAGCACGGAATTGTTGGAAGGATCACGGAAGGGAATTTCCGCTATCAGGGATGGCCGTCGGTCTGTCGGGATGAAAGGGGCGTTTTATACGCCGTTTGCTCGGGGCATCGGTTGGCGCACATCTGCCCGTTTGGAAAGAATCTGATGTACGTCAGCTATGATGACGGCGTTACGTGGTCCTGCCCGATCATTGTAAACGATACCGTTCTGGATGACCGCGATGCGGGCATTCTGTCCTTGGGAGACGGAAAGATGCTTCTGTCTTGGTTTGATCTTCCAAAGAGTTATTTCTTGGATCAGGAGGAACGCCTTTGCAATGGCAGGACCTTCCGAGGAGAAAAGGGGCTGTTTCAGGGAATTCTCGATCAATGGAAGAACACGCCGGAGGAGGAATTGCAATCCGGCTCGTTCATTCGGTTGTCGGATAACCACGGTCTGACGTGGAGTCCCGCCATTCGTGTACCCGTCACCGCTCCCCATGGGCCGAACCGCATGAAGAACGGCGATCTCATCTATTTGGGCAAGTGCATGGATCGGGTATACAGCAACGCCGAGGGCATTGTTCTTTCTTTCAGCCATGACAATGGATTGACGTGGGGAGAGTGCGTCACACTTCCGTTCCCTGAGAGTGTTTCTCCACACTGGTGTCATGAGCCCCATATTGCGGAGCTGGCAGACGGCACACTGTTGGCGGCCACTCGCGTGCATGAAAATGGAACGGATCGCGGTGAAAACTTCACGGTTTACCTCTCGCGCTCCAAGGATGGAGGAAAAACATGGAGCGTAGCCGAGCCCACGGGCTGGTGCGGCTCGCCTCCTCATATCTACGTGCATTCCACAGGGGCGGTGATCATCACCTACGCGCGCAGAATGAATGAGTTTGGAACGCGTGGTCGCGTCAGCTTTGACAACGGAAAAACGTGGAGTCAGGAGATCATCCTCAGTAGCGGCCCCGATGGCGACCTCGGCTATCCCTGTACCACCGAATGCTCCGATAGTTCCTTGCTCACCGTTTACTATCAACGAGTTCCCGAGGATCGCGTGGATTCGATCCTGCAAACGACTTGGAATCTCTCGGAAGTGAAGTAAAGAGAACACAATGAAAGGAGAAATAAGAATGAAGAAAAACAGAAAGCTGATTTTTCTGACAGCATTGCTTCTCTTGTCCATGCTGCTCTCGGCGTGTAACACACAGGGAGGCAGTACGGTCGGCACAACGGCTGAGCCGAGCGCCGAAGCCCCAACCACCACACAGCCGATCGAGGATGACTCTCCGAAGGTCGAGCTTCCCGCGGATAAAACCCTGACGCAGGGCATCGTGGGCGAGATCAAGGGAGGAGAGCGGAAGTATCAGGCATGGCCGTCGGTCTGCTCGGATGAGGATGGCGTTCTCTATGCGGTGGCCTCGGGCTATCGCGCAGGACACATCTGCCCCTTCGGCAAGGATGTTATGTATATCAGCCGAGACGGAGGACAGACGTGGTCCACCCCCTATCTCATCAATGACACCGTGATGGACGACCGCGATTGTGGCATTCTGTATCTTGGCGAGGGCAAGATGCTGATCTCTTGGTTCCATAACGCGCCGGAGTACTATTACAACTACTACGAAAAGAACCCCTCGCAACTTACCTCTCAGGTGCAAGCGATCTTGAATCAATGGAAGCAGCTTCCGGCGGAGGAGCAGAGAAACGGCGGATCGTATGTGATGCTTTCCGAGGATTACGGCGTGACGTGGCAGGAGCCTGTCCGTGTACCGATCTCCGCGCCGCACGGCCCGACACTGCTCTCCGATGGTCGACTGCTCTACGCAGGCAATGAGCATTTTGCAACCGACGGTGGCGGATATTTGTCCGGCATCAAGGTCTACGAAAGCTCCGATAACGGCAAAACGTGGACGGCATCCGGCTCGATCACCGCGCCGAGAGCAAACACCTTTGAGCCTCACGTCGCCGAGCTAGCGGATGGCTCGATCCTCTGCGCCATTCGCGCACATACGAATGGAAAGGATAGCGGAAAGGATCTGACGATCTATCTCTCGAAATCCACAAACGGAGGGAAATCCTGGACGGTAGCAAAGGCCACGGGCTGGTGTGGCTCGCCGCCTCACATTCTGGTGCATTCGTCGGGGGCTGTGATCCTGACCTACGGCTTTCGGGGTGTTGATGGCGATAATGCCTACGGCGTCAGAGCGCGCGTCAGCTACGATAACGGAAGCACGTGGAGCGATGAGATCATTCTCAGCAACAATTCCCCCTCGGGCGACTGTGGCTATCCTTGCTCCGCCGAGCTGCCCAATGGCGCGATCGTAACGGTTTATTATCAAGCGATCGCAAAGGGCGAGCCCTGCTCGATCCTTTACACCCGTTGGTGGCACACCGAGGAGGCAAAGCAGGGATGAACCCACAAAAAATCGTAGTGCTTTTGTTACTCATTGCACAACTGCTCCTGCTTTGTTGCGGAAGCGTTGGGGCAGAGGAGGCAGACAAGCTGGAAAATCAATTTGAGCCGCAACAGGTAGCCATCCCGGATGTAAACAATGCGTTTAACGAGACGCTTGCCTTTTCGGCAAACTACACGACCTCAAAGCTGATCGAGGTACAAAAGGGGGATGTGATTACCTTTGGCCCTGTTTTGGTAACCTCGTCAAATTGGTTTTTAGCTCCCTATCAGGCAAACGGATCAAAGGCTTGCGACGCCGTTTCCTTCTCCCATTGTACGCGCGTAGGGATGCAATACGATGGAAGGGATCTTACCTATTTCTTATCATGGACAGTTCCCGACAATGTTCGGTATATTCGAATGGCGGCACCGGCAACACGAACGGGAGAGATCTTGCTTACCGTCAATCAGCCCTATACCCTTGCAGAATACAAGGCTTACATCGCACAGGCAAGGACTCCGAAAAATCCCGATAGCGTTCTCAACGGAAAAAAGGCTCTTTTCGTGGGAGATTCGCTGGTTTTCGGCTCGTATGATGCCGCACCGCCCGCAACGGGACGCTCATGGTGGGGCAGGATCGCGATCAACACAGGCTTGCAGGCGGTTGGAGCAGGCGTGGGAGGCGCAACGGTGGCGAAATGCGCGGATGCCGCAGGCTGGATCGCGGATCAGATCACCGATCAAGCCTCGGAGAATTACGATATCGTTGTGATCGAGGGCGGTTGTAACGATGCGCGCCGCTCGCTCCCCATCGGGAATATGTTACATACCGAGGAGAAAGCGGAGCTTCTGGAAAACACGAACACCTTTGCAGGAGGATTGCAATGGATCATCCATCAGGCAAAAAAGAATTGGCCAAACGCCATCCTCTTTTACACCTCCACCATCCATCAGGATGCTCACACAACCGGTAGCATCAAGCAAAGTCAGGACTATTACGATATAGCCGAAGCTCTCTGCGAGAGATACGGAGTGGTTTACATCGACCTCTATAACAACACGGAATTAAACAGCAAGCTGCAAAGCTCCACCCCCAAGTATCTCCCTGATACGCTTCACCCAACCTCAGAGGGCTATGACATCATCGCTCCGTATGTGCAAGCTCCCATCGAGGCCACTCTGCAAGCGCTCCTGCCGCCTTCGGACAAAGAAACGGAAGACGGCGGAGATGCCACCCCTTCAACGGGAGACACCACCCAAGCTGAGCCGCAGGAAAGCGGAACGGTGGAGGGAAGCTCCCACCCAACGCAGACAAGTCCGTCAAGCGGATGCGCCTCCACTCTGTCGGGATCCCTCGCGGCGATCCTGATGGTAGCGGCGGCCGTGGCTTGTGTGCAAAAAAAGGGAAGGCGGGCGAAATGCTCCCGATGCCTTCCACCCAACTCTTGATTCATCTTATATAAGGTGAAAATAAAAATTTTTTCAAAGGAGACGAACCCCATGAAAAAACTTCTCAGTTTGTTCCTCACCCTCGCCATGCTGTTTGGGCTGGCGGCAGTGCCGGTGTTCGCAACCGAATCGACCGTGATCGGTTACGCCCCCGCCATTTCCGAAGCAGCCAAAGCGGCGAACGCCGAAAACGTAGCGGCAGCCACCGAGATCACGGCTACCACTGCGTACGACGCCAGCGTCACCTACTGGAAGATCTCGACAGCCGAAGGCTTTTTGAGATTTGCTCAGCTGTGTGACGGTACCAACAAGTTTGCAGGTAAGACGGTTTACCTGACGGCAAACATCGACCTGAGCTTTGCAGGTGTCTTCACCCCCGTGGCTCCCTCCGGCTCGGAGCGCTTCTCCGGAACCTTCGACGGTCAGGGCTACGCGATCGACAACGTTGAGATCGTTTCTTCCGCTTCTATGGTAAATGGCTCGATCTTTGGCCTTATTGAAAACGGAACGATCAAGAACCTTGTGGTCGGAAGCGGCGTGCTGGTCCATGCCAAGGATCGTAGCCACGGCACAAACAACGCGGCTGTCTGCTCGCAGGCAATTGGAACCAGAAACTATTTTACCAACATCTACTCGGCCGCTACCGTGATCGGTGTTTCGAATATGACGGCAGGAATCGTTGCATTGGATAACGCCGGTACGGCCAACACCCTCTCGAACGTCACCAACGCAGGAAACGTTTGCGGTAACTACGGCAGAACCGGCGGTCTCATCGGTCGCGCAAGCTATCCTACCGTGATCGAGAACTGCCGCAACATTGGTAGCGTAACGGGCGGTATCAGAAATGACGCCAGCAACGGTGTTGGCGGTTTCATCGGCGGAACCAACGGAAATAACAATCAAACCATCACGATCACCAACTGCATCAACAACGGCTCTGTGATCGCTGTTGGGGCTGCTACGGCAGGCAAGAACATCAAGATGGCAGGATTTGTGGGTACCAAGTCGGGAAGTCCCGGCGAAACGGTTGTCTTTACCAACTGCTACAACTACGGCACCGTGACCCCGGATGCAAATACCACCGCCTACGGTCTTGCCGACACCACGAACACGGCAAACACCTTTACCAACAGCGAGGACAGAGCAGGTCAGACCGACGCAACCCTCGCAACTGCCTTCACCTACCTCGACGCAGGCTATCAGGCAGACATCGTAAAGAAGGTTGATCTCACCGGAATTGCGAACATCCTCAACTACTCCGCGTCTGCAACCGACACCAAGTACATGATCGACACCCCCGCAGGCCTTGTGAAGCTCGCCGAGATCGTCAACGGCGGCGACACCCTCTCGGGCAAGACCATCTACCTCGGTGCTGACATCAACATGGTCAACGTGACCGACTTCACTCCCATCGGAAACACCGCTGATCTGGTATTCTCGGGTACCTTTGACGGTCAGGGACACGTGATCGACAATCTCGTCGTAAAGACCACCGGCGCATACGTTGGTCTGTTCGGCAAGATCAAGAACGCAAGTGTTTGCAATGTTGTGATTGGTGCGAATTCCTCCTTCTCCGCCACCTCCTCTGTGGCAAACCATAGCTTTGGTAGCATTGCAGGTCTGGCCCATGGCGTCAGCACGATCTACAACGTCTATTCCGCGGCTGCTGTGATCGAGAACAAGTCCACCGTTGGCTACAACGGCGGTATCCTTGGCTCGAATTACATGGCAGGCACCGGCTCGCACGTGATCGTTCGCAACGCAACCTATGCAAATGCAACCGATGGCATTTCCTCCACCCGTCGCGCAGGCGGTATTATGGGATATGTTTACACGAATGAGAATAATTATTGCACCAACGGTGTTTACATCTTCAACTGCCACAACACAGGAAAGGTTTCCTGCACCAATGCAACCGGGGACAGCGGCATGAATGCGGCAGGCATTCTGGGTCATGCACAACACGGAACGGCTCACATCAGCGGTTGTGTGAACAGCGGCGAGACGAGCGCACCCTACAAAGCATCCATTCTGGCTGTTTCCAACACCAGCAACACCTACACCGCTATTTCCAACTGCGTCAGCTACACCGCCGATCCCATCTGCAAGGAGAATGCGATCGGTAAGGTCGCCGCTTCGGGATGCACCGTCTCCGCCGAGACCGCACCTGTTGCAACTGCGCCTGTTGCAAGCTATCCCGCCGCGATGATCCACGGCTATCAGAAGTCCACTGCAACCTACACCAATAAGGATAAGGAGTGCATCTCGATCCGTCTGGTTGGCTCGATCGACTCGGACGCCTACAAGAAGGTCGGCTTCAAGATCACCGTGACCACGGACAACAACACCTACGACTTTGATTATTCCGACACCACCGTGTATTCCGCGCTTACCGCCACCACGGATGGAAGCATCGGAACGGTCGCCATCAGCTCGATCCGCGATAGCGCATCCGCTTTCTATGCTGTTACCATCAAGAACCTGTCCACCTCGCTTGGAACCATTGATGTTAAGGTAACGCCTTATGCTATCGCAATGGATGGAAGCCCCGTGGAAGGCACCGCCGCTACCTTCTTGGTGGATTGCAGTGCGGCCGCTTCCTCGGGCAATGTTGCCGTAAACGAGGGTTAGATCGTTGCAGGAGGGGGAACCTCCTACGCAGCTTGGCCCAGCATTTGTGTAGATGACGATGGCGTCTTCTACATGGTCGCATCGGGCAACCGTACAGGGCATATGTCCTATGACGGAGAGAATGTTTTATACACCAGTCGGGACGGAGGAAAGACTTGGAGCGCGCAGTCGGTCATCAACGCGCAAGCGGGGATCGACTTTCGCGATGCAGGCATTCTCTATCTTGGTAACGATCAATTTCTTTTGAACTATTTTGTAGCCTATGAATCGGGTGGCACACGTGTCACGGCAAATTCCTACGTTCGGCAGGGAACCCTTTCCAACGGCGTGATCACATGGGGCGACGCGATCCAAGTACCGCTTCAATCCCCCCACGGCCCCACACAGCTTTCCAACGGAACGCTGTTCTGGGTGGGTGACGCCTACTACGATCCCTCCGAGGGCTACGATAAGAACAATGACGGGAAGAACGACTACACCCGTGGCAACGACTATGCTATGAAAAGCACCGACGGCGGAAAGACATGGAGCTTCGTGGCGCATATGCCCAACATTCCCAATTATGGGGCGCAGGGCTGTGAGTTCCACACCACCCAGCTTTCCTCCGGCAGACTGGTCACCACGATCCGTTTGAGCGTGAATTCCCAGCTTCAAACCTACGTTTCCACCTCCGACGATCAGGGCGTCACATGGACAACCCCCGTCCTTGTGACCAAGGGCGCACCTGCTCATCTTTTGGCGCATCCCTCGGGGATTCTCGTTATGACCTACGGCTTCCGCGGCGACACGGCTACGGGCGAAACCAAGTACGGTATTCGCGCACGCCTGTCCTATGACGGCGGTGACACGTGGGGGGAGGAGATCCTGCTGGACAGCACAGCCGCCACGGATGATTGCGGCTATCCCTGCTCGGTCGAGGCGAAGGACGGAAGTCTTTACACGGTCTACTACAAGACAAACGCATCGAGCTCTGCTCCCGGTATTTGGGGCGTTTCATGGACGCTTCCCACGCAGATGCCCACGGAGTAATCAATCAAAAAAGGAGTTTTTATGAAAAAACTATGCAAAAAGGGCATGAGCCTGCTCCTGGCTCTTTTCCTGCTTTGCGGTGCATTTGCTCTCGTTTCCTGTGACGGAAACAAGGGAAGCACCCAAGGAGGAACAACGCCCAATTCCACCCCATCGGGAGAAGCCTCTCTGATGGATCAACACGCGGCCGCTAAGGATTTTGATGGACGTGATTTCAATATCCTGACCGTCAGCAACTATAACGAGCTCCACTACTTCGCAACAGACGATGCAACTGCCACCGGGATCGAGGCCTCCTGCTATGCGAGGACTCTCTACTTGGAGGAGCGGTACAATGTTGAGTTGAAGGTGATCGAGGTGGAGAAGCCTCACGAGTCGCTGATGGAAATGGCGGGAACCGATACACAGGCGTATGACCTGATGTTCCCCCATCCGAAGGTCGGAATTGCCTCGTTGGCAACCGCCGGCTATATGGTGGATATGCTCACGCTCAACGAGCTGGACTTCTCGCAGGATTGGTGGGTCAACGGAATGGTAGAGGGCTATAAGATCAACGGAGGCCTCTACTATACCTCCTCGGATGCCGCCATCGTTTCCCAAGGCCTTGCGGGCTTGATCTACAACAAGGACCTCTACAATACCTATGGCTTTGAGGAAGACTTGTATCAGGTCGTCTACGATAAGGAATGGACGCAGGAGAAAATGCTGGAGATCATGGAGGTGATCTCGTCAAGCACCAGCGGTTCCACCGGAACCTATGGCTTTATTCATCACAATTCGCACACCTACGGAATGGCAGTTGGTATGGGCTATCAGATCCTGAAAAGGGATGCCGATGGCACCATGACCTTCGCGCCTACCAAGGAGAGCACCGTCAAGATCGCGGAGGCGGTCTATGATATCTTCTATGAGCACGAGAAAACCGTGTTTGCAGGCTCTGCCGCAACCAACGCCGTTCTCGGCTCCTCGGAGATCTGGCTGTTGTTCTCGGGAGGAAAGGGATTGTTCATGAGCTTCGACATTGGACAGACCTACTCTCTCTTGCGTGACCTTCGCTTTGACGTGGGCTATCTGCCGTTCCCGATGCTCGAAAACGAGGTGCAGAAGGATTACAAGATGTTCTGCGGATCGGGACTTTACGGGATCCCCACCACGGCCGTGAACGCAGAGGACAGCGCGCTGATCTTCGACGCCTACTCGATTTACAGCATGGAGCATGTCAAGCCTGCCTTCTTTGAGATCATCATTGGAGGACGGTTGTCCGAGAATCCTGCGGATTTCGAAATGCTGAACTATCTGCATATGAGAAAGAGCTTTGACCTTGGCTTCACCTTGGATGAGGGCAATATCTTCTATGCCTTGATCCACACGGCGGCCGTGGCGCAAAAGAACCCGCAATCGGTTGGCCGTCTGCTCACGCAGTATTCCAGCACGGCGCGCAATCTTGAAAAGCTCGCAAACGGTACGTAATGATGAACACGTATATTTTTAAGGAGAATAACATGAAAAAGATTCTTGCTACCATTTTGGCATTGATTCTGGTTCTGTCCACCGCTTCGATCGGCGTATTCGCAGATGACACGGTGATCGGCTATTCCTCCGCGCGTGTGGATGCCGCAGACCTGAGTCTGGTTGCCGACATTTTGGATTATGACGCAGCGAATCCGGCTGCGGCCTACAAGATCACGCAGGCGGCAGGACTGGTAAAGCTTGCCGAGATCGTAAACGGTAAGGACGATGTCGCAGGTGTGACGCTGGCGGATGTTACCATCTATCTGGCGGGAGACATCAACATGGGACTCGTCAGCGCCTACGCCCCCATCGGCGTCGATAAGGCGGCCGCGCACTTCGAGGGAACGTTTGACGGTCAAGGTCACGTGATCGACAATCTCAAGCTCACCTCCACCCAGCAAAACGCGGGTCTGTTCGGAAGCATTCAGAATGCGACCATCAAGAACCTTGTGATCGGCTCGGGCTGTCGCTTTGTTTCCAACTACTCGGGCGAGGACCGCTTTGCGGCCATCGCAGGACAGGTGGACGGCGCTTGCCTGATCGACAACTGCTACAACATGGCAAACGTCGTCGGTAACAAGCTGATCGGCGGCTTTGCAGGACGTGTGGACAGCAATGGCAATGAGGGCAATGTCCTCACCATCAAGAACTCCACCAATGCAGGCGACATCAGCGGCTTGCGCCGTACGGGCGGCTTCGTTGGCGTTGGCGGCGCGATCGCTATGGACAATTGCCGTAACACGGGCGACGTGTATACCATGGATTGCACCGACGGCGCAGGTGTGTATAATCCTCAGCACTGCGCGGGCGGTCTGGTTGGTCTGCTTTGGGGTCAGTCCCTCACCGTGACCAACTGCATCAACAACGGAGCGATCAAGGCGGCAGGAAGTGCCGTTGGAGGATTGCTTGGTGTTGGTGCATATTCGGTTTCCGGAGGTAGCATTGCATCCTCCATCAACTACGGAAGCATTACCATGGAATTCGACAACCTTGGTAGCTATGAGGGCCCGATCGTGGGACACGATGCAACCGGAAAGATCAGTGTCGATTCCTCCGCAACCGATCGCACGGGTCAGACCGACGATACGTTGGAGGGCGACATCGAGACGATCACCCCCAACTTTATCCATACCGAAACCACCGATCCCACGGGCGATCCCAACGCAGGCCCGATCCTCAACCCCTACGATGACGACGTAACCGATACGGTCGGAATCGTTGGCTTCTCGTCGCAAAGAGTGGAGAAGGTGGATCTGACCGAGATCCCCGCGCTTTCCACTTGGACGGCCGAGAGCGAGGAGACCGCATATAAGATCCTCACCGCCGATGAGCTTCAGCTCCTTGCCGACATCGTCAACGATGGAAACTCGATGGAGGGGATCACCATTTATCAGGGTGCTGAATTGGACATGGTGAACATCATTGGTATGCCTCCCATCGGATGGAACGACGATAAGCCCTTCTCGGGAACCTATGACGGACAGGGCTACATCATCGACAACTACCAGCCCATGGTAACCAACGATATCATCACCGTCGAGGGAAGTGCCGAGTACGTTCGCTACGGTCTGTTCGGAACGCTTGACGGCGCAACGGTGAAGAACGTGGTGCTGGGTGAGAACTGTGTCATCGCAAACAATACCAGACGCGGACATATCTGCGCAGGTGGTATCGCGGGCATGGTGATCGGCACGGCCACCATCGACAACTGCTATGTCATGGCGATCCTCATTACGGGCTTGCAGCACGTTGGCGGTATTGTGGGTAACATTGCAGGCATGAACGATGCCGCGATCACCGACCGCGTCATCATCCGTAACTGCACCGTAACCAGCGAGATCGTGGCAGAGTACACGGTGGGCGGTATGGTTGGAACCAAGGGAGCTCCCGGATCGCTGATCGTGAAGAACTGCCGCACCACGAATGTGGTCGAGAACTCCTTGGCACAGGATGCGAACCGCACCGGTGACAAGGTCGCGGCAGGTGTGGTTGGCGTGATTTCGGCCGGTATCGTGGCGATCACCAATGTGACCAACACGGCCGAGATCCGATCCAAGACCACGATCGCTGGCGTCTTTGGACACGCGCAGAACACGGCCGAGGTCGTGTTGAAGGATGTTACTCTCTATGGTTCGATGACCGAGGAGGACGAGACCGTTGTGTATGGTCAGATCTATGCCACGAAGGGCGTTCGCGCCAGCGTCGTTGGCGAGGATGAGGTTGAATTGAAGTTCGGAGAAGAGGATGAGACCTTGGATCTGGAGGAGATCGTTCTGGGTGGCGGAAGCTCTGGAAATGAGCCCGGCGGCACCCCCGACACGCCCGATACCCCCGGTACGCCTGACACCCCCGACGATGGAACGGGTAGCACCGTTACCGATCCTTCTACCACGACCACGGATAAACCCAACACGACCACTCCTGCAACCCAAACGCCCGCTGATGGCGGCACGGAGGCAGGATGTGCTTCTGCCGTTGGTGGAATGCTGGTGATCCTGCTTGCAGGCGGCGCCGCACTCACCGTTTGCAAAAGAAAGCAAGATTGAGCGGCTTACACCTTATTACGAAGAAAGGAAGAACGCAACAATGAAAAAGACATATGTAAGACCTGAGACCGAAATCACTGTGATCTCGTTTGAGGATATTCTCACGACCTCCAAGCTGATCTATGCCGACGACGGCGAGGGCGGATACATCGACGGAGTTATCATCCTGTAATATCCACATAAAGACCTCCCATCCCAATGATGGGGTGGGAGGAACCAATCCTTTTTTATGTATTCGCCATGCTTTGGCGATTTGGAGAAACCATGCGATTTTCGGTTATACAAAACCAAGAGACTTTGGAGATTTATCACAACGGCATTCCTCTTATGAAGGATATTCGCTTGGAGATTGCCACGCAAAGGGAAGGGGCCTGTTCGCTATCTCCCGTTGCGCTTACCTGCGAGGGCGAGAGAGTGGTGGTTTCCTATTGCAAGGAGGACCACGAAAAGGGGCCTATGGGCAATAACACGGCCTCTGGATTGATCGGGGCGGTTCGGATCACCCGAGCCGAGCTTACCCTGCAAGAGGTGGGAGATGTCCTGCAATGGAGCATTTCCATGGATACGGTGAAGGAGCATTCCCGAGTGAATTACTTTTTCGCCTCCAACGATGCCATTCGCTTTCACTTCCGAATGGCAAGGGACGTGGAGGAGAACTACATCACCGATGCCGCCACCAAGCTGTGGTTCCAAACCCCCTCCTTTTCCAGAGATCTGACCGATCTCCCCTCTCAAACACAGGACATTCACCTGCGGTCGGGGAAGGAGCATATCCATCTGCTTCCCTTGGTCAGCGATGACCTCCGAACCGAGTTCAAGGGAGATGCGTTGGTGGCCTCGGTCGGATGTGGAGGCGTTTCCGGCGTCGAAGGGCCGATTCTGACCATAGCGGTTGGAAATGACCCGTACCATGTCATCCGCGAGAATTTCCGCGCGGGAAGGGAAAGCGGCGTGATCCGTGTCCCTCTGCGCGAGGAAAGGGCCATGCCGTGGGACGTGTTCGGTGGCTTTGGATGGTGTACGTGGGATGCCTTCTATCAGGATGTGACGGCAGAAAAGATCTATCAAAAGCTGGATGAGCTGCGAGAAAAGGGAATCCGCCCAAGATATTTGTTGATCGATGACGGCTGGTCGGTCACAAAGAATTCCAAGCTGTGGGAGCTTTGTGAGGATCGGGAAAAATTCCCCGAAGGACTTGCCGCTTGTATCAAGCGGATCAAGGACGAATACGGCGTTCTATACGTTGGTGTTTGGCAGGCCTTCGACGGTTATTGGTATGGTGTCCATCCCGATAGTCCCGTGGCAAAGGAGCTTGCCGATTGCCTGACGCTTTGTCCCAACGGTCTGTTGATCCCGTCCCCCGATGCGGAAAAGAACTTCCAATTTTGGGATCGGTGGCATTCCTATCTTGCCTCTTGCGGTGTGGATTTTGTGAAGGTCGACAACCAAGCCACCTATTCCTACTACATCGACGAGGTCTGCAAGAACGTGCAAGGCGTTCGCGCGGCGCACGAGGGGCTGGAACGCTCGGTATTCAAGCATTTCAATGGCAGATTGATCAACTGCATGGGCATGGGGATCTACGATCTCTTAACCCGTCCTCAATCGGCCTTGAATCGGAATTCCAACGATTTTCTGCCCAAGCTCGATAACGGCTTTGCCATCCACATCAACACCAACGCCTACAATGCCCCCGTTCACAGTCAGGTCATGTATTGTGACTACGATATGTGGTGGAGTCGACACGAATCCGCAAAGGCACAGAGCGTTCTGCGCGCGATCAGCGGCGGACCGATCTATTCCAGCGACCCTCTCGACGCCACCGATCCAACCTATATCCTTCCTCTTTATAAGAAGGATGGCTCTCTCCCTCGGTTGGATACGCAGGGAATGCCGACCTACGATTGCTTCTACACCGACTGTGAGAAGGCGGCTCTGCCGCTCAAGCTCTTCAATCGGAGCGGAGAAAATTTGACGGTGGCGGCCTTTGGTCTGACCGCAGGAGGCGCAAACGGTGCTTTGCGGCTGTCGGACATTCCGGGCGCCGATGGAGCATACCTTGCTTGTGAATATTTTTCGGGCAGGCAGCAATACATGGATGCCAACACAGTCATCCCCTTGGAGCTGGAAAAATTGGATGTTCAGCTTTGGAATCTGTATCCTGTACGGGATGGAGTGGCCTATGTGGGCGATCCAACGATCTATATGGGCTGTGCCTCGGATGCCTTCACGAAAACAGAGGTAGAAATCGAGTGAT
Source organism: Eubacteriales bacterium (assembly GCA_045534875.1). Classification (GTDB taxonomy): domain Bacteria; phylum Bacillota; class Clostridia; order Oscillospirales; family CAG-272; genus UMGS1865. Next base: position 16,508 of record JAZSKO010000049.1, read on the forward strand.
AGGATCTACAAGATCTCTTGCACAAAAAAGGGCTGTACCGAAAAAGGGTACAGCCCACTTTTTAATAGGAAAGGAAATCCCCACTCCAAACGGAGTGGGGATCTTTGTTTGATTTGGATCAGCCGGAGATCTTATCCCAAGCAATATCAGGGAATGACTTGAAGATGGTTTCCAGCTTCTCGGATTCGGGATCCGTGTAGTAGAACTCGCGATAGTTCTTGAGCTTGAGCTTGCGGAAGAATCCGGGCATGTAGTAGGTTCCGCTCACCTTCTTGAGGCGGTTGGCAACCAGAACGGCGTTCTGATTGAAGATGACGGGGATCACGGGCATATCGGCCATGAGCATCTCCTCGGCCTTGTGCAGGAGGATGGAGCGTTGCTCGGCCCACTTGGAATCCTTCGTGGTGGGAACAATACCGTTTGCGTCGTAAACCTCCTTGATCGCATCCTTCAAGGTCTGCTGACTTGCGGATGCGGCGGCCGCAGTCATGGTGTCAATCGCCGAAGTGACCAGAGGAGACATCTCGTCGTTGATCTTGGTAGCGGCGGGCTGGAGCTTTGCAAAGGCTACATCATAGGCGGCAATATATGCCTGGGTAGCGGCCTCGATCTGCTTCTTACCAACGGCCTTGTCAAGCGCTTCCTCAGCGGCGGTCAAGGGCTCCAGATCGCTCAGAGCCTGCTTCACAGTGGGGAGCAGGGAAACCGACTTCTTGGAGAGCTCGGCGGCGGCTGCCTGTGCGGCGGCGGTAAGTGTTTCGTCAGCATGCGCGGCAAGAATGTTCTTTTCTGCGAGCTGAGCGGCAATGTCCAAATTGATCAGAGCCGTGTTCAGATCGTTCAGAGCGGCCTGGAATACCTCGCCGTCCACACGGATCAGATCATACTCACCAAGCTCGTTTGCCTCCTCGGAGTAAACGGGAGTGGTCAACTCAACCAACTTACCATATGCCTCGGTGGCGGCGAAAACAGCCTCATCCAGCTTACGGAAGGTGGTGTTTGCCGACTCCACGTAAGGCTTGGTGTTGATGTGCGTTACAAGGTAGGTCTCGGTCTCGGGGATGCCGGTGGTGATGGCTTCGAGGCTTGCGTAGAAGGGAATGTAGTAGATCGCCTCAATCAGAATATTGTAGGAAACGCTATTATATCCCGTCATGTGCGTGTTGTACTCGTAAACATCCTTCTCGGGGATCGAGAACATGCTTCCCGAGAATGCGTAAGCATAGTTGGAAAGGAAGGCGTACGCATCGGCGGTGAAGGCGCAGGAGTCAACGGCAAGCACCTCAAAATCGTTGTCGGCAATGGCTTCCAGATAGAGGTCATCGCAAACATCGGGGGGAACCGAGTCGGTCTGGCTGAAATAGTCGTTATTCTCGATGGCATTCAGGGGCTCCAAGGTTACGTTGAAGCCAAGATCACACCACGTGGTCTTTACCATCTCGGCGATGGTCATGTGGATCTCGTCATAGGCGGCAACCTGAATCGAGAAGGAGTACTTGGAGGGCGTGATGCCTGCCTCGCCGAGCATGGTGACGGCGGCATCCTTCTGGGCGTTTGCAACGATCAGGTTGCTTGCCAGCTTCGAGGTACGGAAATCGCCGGAGGTTCCCTTATCGAAGATTCCGGTAGGCACCAAGCCGGTAGCGACCTCTGCAAAGACCACGGCATTTGCGATGGCGGTACGGTCAAGCGCGATCGACAATGCCTGACGCACCTTTTCGTTTGCGAACAGGTAAGAGCCGTTGCTTCCGTCATCGATCAGCGCGTTCTGGTTGAGCTGGAGAACGAAGGTGGAAAGCGCGTTGCTGACCTCGGCCTCCTTCTTGATCCACTCAGCATCAGCGCCCGTGCGGAGAGAGAGCGGAATATTATCAATGTAGAAGACCTTTCCGTCCTTGTAGTTCTGCAACAGCTCCTCGGGGGTGATATCGCAGTTCACAAGGATACGGTAGGGGGTTACCGACTTATCGATCGCATCGCGCTCGGTATCACGGTAGTAGTAGGAGTTTCTCTCCAAAACGAAGTAGCCGACCTTCTTGACCTTATTGGTCTTCGAGATAACGGCCTCGCCCTTCTTGTTCGTTCCGTTGTCGTCATAAGCGGTCTCGCCGGTCTCAACATAGTTGATCTTACCGAGCTTGAAGGGGCCGCTGGTGGCGATGGTGGAGGCCTTCTTTGCCCAGTCCTCGTTTGCCGAAACGTAACGCTCGCAGAGAGGAGCGGTTGCCACGCTTGTCAGATTGAGGAAGAACTGGTCGTAGTCCACGGGAGCCTCAAAGGTGATGCGAACCACCTGATCCTCCACGGCCTCAACGCCGAGGTCATCAATGGAAACGTCGCCCTCCTTGATGGCTCTTGCGTTTTTAATATCGTAGAGCAGGGAAGCAGCATCGTAGTCATTACGGAAGTCCACCAGACGCTTCCAAGCGAACACAACGTCGTTTGCGGAAACCTTGTCCTTTACGTTCCAGCTGGTCTCCTTCAAGGTGATCTCAATGTAGTACTCATTGATCTCCGGATTCTCGAAGATCTTGTAGCTGTCCACAAGACCCTTCTTTACCTTGCCGTTTTCGTCCAAGGTAAACAGTGTCTCATACAGCATTCCGAGAACATGGATGGTCTCCGAGTTCCGATACGAGTTGGCCGGATCGAAATCGAAGATGTCCTCAGTGAGGTACATGGTGATGTACGCCCCCAAGTCCTTGTCGTCCTTCTTGGCGCAACCAAAAAGCGAGCCGCAAAGCATGGCAAGACACAGGGTGATGGCTAAAATCCTCTTTGTCATAATTTGGGAAACCCTCCTCAAAAAACGTGATTGGCGCTTAAAACGCCATAGTACTTCTATATTATACAATATTTTCTATCGGATTTCAATAGGTTCTGCAATTTTTTTGATGTATATTTTGTTAATAATCTTGTCAAATTAGCCTTAAACGACTGAAAAAGGAGGATTTTTGGGATATGCGAAGCGATCTTGCCAAGGAAGCGATCCATGATCTGGGGCATTTGCCTGAGGGAGCGACCCTTCACACGCACCGCGTTGGGAGGATCGAGATCCATCGGATGCGCGTGCAGACCGAGGAGGCGGCGACCTCTCTTGGGAAGGGGATCGGTCATTATGTGTCTTTGGAAAGACCAAAGCTGCACGTTTTGGAGGGGGAGGAACGGGAGATCTTTTCCCGTCTTTTGGCGGGAGAGCTCAAAGCGATGGCAGAGCGAATGACAAAGCCGAAAGCGAAAAATCCACTCTCTGTTCTGGTTGTTGGGCTTGGAAACGCCGACCTCAGCGCGGATTCGCTCGGACCTCGAACGGTTGCTCGCCTGACGCCGACGGGACATATGACAGAGGAGGCTCCTACTCTCCTTCAAGAGCTTGGATGTGCCTCGCTCTTTCTGTTTTCTCCCGGTGTAACAGGACAGACAGGTATCGAAGGGGCGGTTCTTTTGCAGGCGATCGCGCAAGCAGTGCGACCAGATTTGATCGTGGCGGTGGATTCCTTGGTGGCGCGAAGCTGTGAGAGCCTTTCCAATTCGGTGCAGCTTTCGGACACGGGGCTGGTTCCGGGATCGGGCGTCGGAAATCGCCGACAAGCGCTTTCAAAGGAGACGATAGGCGTCCCCGTGATGTCCTTGGGTGTTCCCACCGCCGTCGAGACGGATACCCTCATTCGCGATGCGGCTGATTCCCTGAAAGACGCGGAAAAGGAGGACTTTTTGCGGAAAGTACCGCGAAAAAGTCGCTCTTTTCTGGTTTCCCCCGCCGATTGCGATCGAGTTGTCCACCGCCTTTCCGCTCTGCTTGCACGAGCGATCACATTGGCATTCCTGGGCGATTCTTTTTTGGATGTTTGCATAGAATAGAGGTGCGAAATATGTGTATTCTAACCAAAAATAAGGCAACGTACTTGACATTATTTTTCCTTCCTGTTATAATAATCAAGCATCTACTTTAAAAAAGGAGAGTATCATGAAAATCTTACGTACCGTATGTCTTCTTTGCGCCTTGCTCCTCTTGTTCACGGCCTGCGCCGGACTTGGAGGAAACGAGCAGGTGACCACCGAAGTGCCTCCCACGACCCCCTCGCCGGAGGATATTCCGCACGCCTTTTCGGACTTCCAGATCGTTCGTCCCGACAAGGCCACCGACAAGGAGATCGACGGAATGATCCGCGTGAAAAACGCGATCAAGGCGTACACGGGTAAGAACCCCACCTTGAAGACTGACTTTAAGGAGTCGGATCAGAAGGTCTGCGAAATTTTGATTGGAGAGACGAACCGTCCCGAGACCGGAATCGTGGCCGAAACCTTAAAGGCGGCGGATTACGTGGTGCAGACCGTGTATTCCGATAACGGCGTCAAGATCGTGCTTCTCGGTCCGAACGAGAACCTCACCCTCAGCGCGGTGGATGAATTCATCGAGCTTTTGAACGATGGAAAGGTGATCGACGCCGACGGAAACTATACGGCCGTCAACAGCGCGCACAACTACTACGACGAATTTGAAAACTACACCATGAAGGTCAGCGATCCCGTGGTGGTGATGCAGTCCGAGGAGGATGATCAGCACTGGGGACACTACCAATTTCCTTACATTTTTTATACAGCAAACGGCTCGATCATGGTAACATGGTCTTACCATGACGATAGCATCTACACCTCGGGAGGGAGCGGAAGCGCTTACTCCACCGACGGAGGCAAGACATGGAAGATCGGAAACGGCGGAAACCGTGTCTACGATCCCATCAAGACCGGAACAACGAAAGACACCTGCTTTGCGGGCTTTGCCGGCAGAGGGGGCTACGTTGTCGATATGATCGACGCCGAGCCTGTTGTGGTGAATGGCATGGGAAATGTGGATGTTTACCTCGCAAAGGATCTGAATTGCTACAATTTCCAGCCGCAGGGAATCTTCTTTAATTCCAAGAGCGGAGGCTCCGCCGCCCGACCGGTCACAGTGAACTGGCCCTATCTGCCTGTGAACGTGAACGTCGATCCCGAAACGGGACTCAAAACCTTCGTTTATCCCACCGAAGCCTTCCTTGCGATCAACTCCTACGTTGGCGTGATCTCCACCGACAGCGGCCTGTACTACTGCACCTACGCGCGCGGGATCGACTCCAAAACGGGAGAGGTCACCAAGTACAGCGGCTATTACAGCACCTACGTCTTCCATTCGGCCGACGGAGGCTACACGTGGAACTATATCTCGCAGGTCTCCATGACCGATGAGATCTTTGCAGAAGCCAACATCAACAAAAACTGCGAGGGCTTCTGCGAGCCGACCATCGCGATCACGCGCAACGGCACCTTTATGATGCTTTTGCGTACGGGAAGCAACAATCCCTGCTACATCGTTCGCTCCACCGATAACTGCCAGACATGGAGCAAGCCCGAAAAGTTTGCCGATTGCGGCGTTTATCCTCAGCTTCTCACCTTGGATTGCGGCGTGACGCTGGCCTCCTACGGTCGTCCCAAGCTTTACATCACCTCCTCCAACGATCCTGACGCGATCAACTGGAAGCGCCACCGTCAAATTCCGCTGACCCTTACCTCCGGCGGATCCCGCGCTTCCTGCTTCTACACCTACCTCTTGCGCGTGGATGCGACCACCGCCATGCTCGTCTATTCCGACTTCCAGCTTCCCAATGCCGATCGACAGCCGCGAAAGGCGATCCTCGTGCGAACCATCGAGTTTCTTCCGAGTAAATAGGAAATAAGGAACGGAAACGATGAAAAATCTTTCAATTATCAGCCTTTTCTTAACCCTTGTATTCCTGCTTTCCGCCTGCGCGGGGCTTGGCGGCTCGACCGCCCAAACCTCGTCGGCGGAGACGAACCCTGTCACAGGTGATCCCGACAACGGGGGAGGGGATGCGCCCACGGGAACGTCGCTTGATGATCGCCTTTCCGCATTCGCCGTTGTCTGTGAGGCGGATGCCTACGGCGTAGTGGAGGAATCGGTGACCGATCTGCTCGCCGCCCTATCTGCAAAAACGGGAAAGACCCACCAAAAGATCAAGGACACCTCGGAGACCGGCGTTCCCTGCGAATTCTTGGTCGGTGACGTCGATCGTCCCGAGACCAAGCTCGTCAAGGCCTCCTTACAGGCAGGTGACTACGCTGTGCAAACGGTTCTCTCGGACACCACCATCAAGGTGGTTCTCGTCGGCTACAATGATAAGCTCACCCAAGCTGCCGTTGAGACCTTCCTCGAAAAGCTGGAAAAAGGAGAAGCCATCGAATCCGATGGCAGGTATAAGACCGTGAATTGCTTGAAGAATTACTACGATCCTTATAAGAGCTTTACCATTGACATCAGCGATCCCACCGTGATCTTTCAGGCGCAGAAGGAGGACACGCACTGGGGACACTACCAGTTTCCGCGTATCTACCATACCTCCACGGGCGCGATCTATACAAGCTGGTCCTACCACAACGACAGCATCTATGAGTTCGAGACACCCGGCCGCGCCGAGGCCTCCTATGCCACCTCTGCGGATGGAGGCAAGACATGGAGTCTCGACACCGCAAACGGCGCGATCGTCTACGATCCGAACAAGGCACTCATGTCCAACGGACGCTATTTCATGGGCTTTTCCAGTAATAAGTCCTACTATGAGATCGACCGTGAGGTGATCGCCAAGTACACGCCTGCCATTCCGGTTGCGAAGGGCGCGAAGATCTATCTGGCAGACGAGGTCGAGGAATATACCTTCAACCTGTCGGGCAGGGAAATGGACCCCGAAACGGGCGCAACCTATTCCTTCCGCGCCACCGTAAACTGGCCCTATATGCCGCTTCCGGTCTTTTACAGTCCCAAAACGGGGAACTATACCTACGTTTACCCCACCGAAAATTACTTCACGCTCAGCAATTACACGGGAATCATTGCCGCCGATGACGGTCTCTATTTCTGTATGTATACCATGGGCGTGGACTCCAAAACGGGAAATGCGGGACGGTACAGCGGACATTACAGCGTGTTCGTCTTCCATTCCTCCGATTGCGGGCGCACATGGAACTATAAATCACAGGTCGGCATGACCACCAAGATCTATACCGAGGTAAACGTGAACAACAACTGCGAGGGCTTTACCGAGCCCACGATCACGGTAATGCCCGACGGATCGTTCGTCATGCTCCTGCGAACGGGGAGCAACCTCCCCTCCTACATCGTTCGCTCCACCGATCACTGCCAGACTTGGAGCGAGCCCGTGAAATTCGATGCCTTCGGCGTTTTTCCCCAGCTTCTCACCTTGGATTGCGGCGTGACGCTGGCGGCCTACGGAAGACCGAAGCTCCACCTGCGTGCCACATCCGATACCAAAGGCTTGGATTGGGAGGATCCCATCGAGATCCCCTTGCACGAAGACCCTAATAGCACGGATTGGAACACGAAATCCTGCTTCTATCCCTTCTTCCTGCGGATCGACGAGACCACCGCCATGATGATTTACAGCGAATTCCTCCTGCCGAACGCAGACGGACAGCCACGAAAGGCGATCCTTGTGCGAACCATCAAGATCCTTCCGAGTGATTGACCCCTGTTGCCCACACCATTCCAATCGAACCCATTAGAACCTCAAAAGGAGATTTTATTATGAAAAAGCTTTCCATTGTCAGCCTTCTCTTGGCACTCATCTTCCTGCTTTCCGCTTGCGCGGGGCTGGGAGGCTCCACCGCTCAGACCTCTGGCGCGGAGACGAACCCTGTCACCAATCCCGTCACCGACCCTGTCACAGGTGATCCCGACAATGGGGAAGGCGATGCCCCCACGGGAACGCCGCTTGATGACAGCCTTTCCACCTTCGCCGTTGTCTGCGAGAAGGGCGCGTACGGTAGAGTGGAAACCTCGGTGACCGATCTGCTCGCCGCTCTCTCTGCAAAAACAGGAAAGACCCACCAAAAGATCGAGGATACCTCGGAGACCGGCGTTCCCTGCGAATTCTTGGTCGGTGACGTCGACCGTCCCGAGACCAAGCTCGTCAAGGCATCCTTGCAGGCAGGTGACTACGCTGTGCAGACCGTTCTCTCGGACACCACCATCAAGGTGGTTCTCGTCGGCTACAACGACAAGCTCACCCAGATCGCCGTCAATGCCTTCCTTGAAATGCTGGAAAACGGCGAGGCTACCGAGGCTGACGGAAGCTACAAGACCGTGAACTGCTTGAAGAACTACTACGATCCCTATAAGAATTTCACCATTGACATCAGCGATCCCACCGTGGTCTTCCAAGCAAAGAACGAGGACACGCACTGGGGACACTACCAGTTCCCGCGTATCTATTACACCAACAAGGGCGCGATCTATACAAGCTGGTCCTACCATAACGACAGCATCTATCCGGGCGAGACCCCCGGCAAGGCAGAGGCATCCTACGCTACCTCCACCGACGGTGGTAAGACGTGGAATCTCAACACCTCCAACGGCGCGATCGTGTACGATGAAGACAAGGTTCTCATGCCCAACGGCAGATACTTTATGGGCTTTTCGCACAATAAGGGCTACACCGAAATGGACTTTTCGACCCTCTCCAAGTACACTCCCTTGGTGCCGGCCTCGGCTGACGGAAGTGTTGTGGTCTATCGCGCCGAGGATGTAAAGGAGTACAAGTTCGCTATTTCGGGCAGAGAAATGGATCCCGAGACGGGCGCGTCCTATTCCTTCCGTGCCACCGTCAACTGGCCGAATATGCCTCTGGTCGTTCACAAGAGCCAGACCTCGGGCCTCTATACCTATGTGGCTCCCACAGAACGTTACTTTACGCTGAGTAACTACACGGTGATCGCAGGCGATGACGGTCTCTATTTCTGCATGTATATTCAAGGCCCCGATGCCAAAACGGGACAGGCGACCCGGTTTAGTGGCTATTACAGCATCTACGTGTTCCATTCTCCCGATTGCGGCCGCACATGGAACTACAAGTCTCAGGTGGGCATGACCGCCAGACTCTTTTCCGAAGCAAATGCGAAAGGCGGCTGTGAGGGATTTGACGAGCCCACAATGACGATCATGCCCGACGGCTCCTTCGTCATGCTCCTGCGTACGGGAGCCAACAACCCCTCCTACATCGTTCGCTCCACCGATAACTGCGAGACATGGAGCACTCCTGTGAAGTTCGATTCCTGTGGCGTCTTCCCACAACTTCTCACCTTGGATTGCGGCGTCACGATCGCGGCCTACGGTCGTCCCGATCTCTATGTGCGCGCCACCTCCGATGTCAAGGGCTTGGATTGGGAGGATCACATTGAGATCCCCCTGAGCGCATCCCCCAATGGATCGGGTTGGGAATCCTGCTTCTATCCCTTCCTTTTGGAGATCGACGAGACCACCGCTATGATGATTTACAGCGAATTCTACCTGCCGAATGCAGACGGACAGCCGCGTAAGGCGATTATCGTGCGAACCATCAAGGTCGTACCAAACGAAGCCTGAATAACCGCGCCGCCAACGGAAACCCGTTGGCGGCGTTTCCTTTATCGCGCATATTTGGTCTTTCTCCTTCATAGGATAGAAGAAAAAAGGAGATGAAAGCCTATGAAGACCGAGCAGGGACAGATCATGCCACCCACGCCACCCATCGTCCTGTCCAAGGGATTGAATCGAAGGGCAGGGCGTTTCTTGGCCCTTTTGGTCACGCTCTCCCTCTTGGTGGCGACCGTGTCGATCCTCTTTCTTTTCATGGACGACGAAAGCGCAATCGCCCAACGCATCGAGGCGTTTTGGAGAGGGGACAAGAACACAAACACCCAACCCACACCACCAGTCACCGATATGCCCGCCGAGCCTCCGCCAACCGAGAGCGCGATCCCCGAGGATGCCACGCGCATCGTCTCCAAGGATCTTTCCGCCCTCGCCAACGGGATGGATTTTATCCACAACGAAACGCTCTACCGCCCCGACCTGCAAGCCTTGAAGCAGGCTTGGAGGGGCGAGGCGACGATCCCATCCGCGCAGGATGGCCCTCTCGTTCTGATCCTGCACACCCATGCGTCGGAGGCCTATCTCGATAGCGAGACGGCGTACCTCACGGGCGTGATCGGGGATCAGGTCTATTCGACCGATCCCCAAAGGACCGTGGTGGCGGTCGGGAAGTCTCTGTGCGACGCGCTCAATAAGCGAGGGATTCCCACGGTGCATTGCCCCTCGCTCCACGGAGAGGAGGGAACGCTCCGAAACGCTTACACCTGCGCCAAGGGTTGCATCGAGAACTACTTGGAAAAATATCCCACGATCCGCTATGTCATCGACCTGCATCGCGACAGCATTCTGACAACAGACGGAGACTATGTCCGAACATCCTCCGAGAGCGGACGGGCGCAGGTGATGGCTGTGGTGGGAACGGACGGGAATGGAACGGCTTGCCCACAGTGGCAGAATAATCTCGCCCTCGCATTGGCATTACGGGAGCGACTGCTTGCCACCGAGACCGCCCTCTGCCGCCCTGTCTCGCTCCGCAATGCTTCCTATAACCAAGAGCTCGCGCCTCATTCTCTTTTGCTCGAAATCGGATCGGGAGGGAACACGCTCCAACAGGCGTTGGACGTCGTCGATCCGCTGGCCGACGCGCTGACAGAGCTTTTGCGAGAAGGGGCGTAAACGACGAAAAAAGAGACTTGACGATTCGTCAAGTCTCTTTTTATATTAGAAGCAGGGCAGGCGCGGCGTTCCCTTTGTCCGCGTCGCACGCCTCGGTTTGTATGGATCACGCCTTCTTCTGCTTGCGAGGACGGATGCAAAGATACTGCACCAGAAGAAGCGAAGCACTCAAAGCGATCCCTGCGGGAAGGGAGATGCGACCGATCTCCATCGCGCCAACCGCGCCGATCGTGCCGATCAGAGAAAGGGTGAAGCATGCCACGCGAGCAACACGTCTTGCCGTCTCTCCGGTGAGGATGCGAAGGATCGCCAAGAGGCGTCCAAGGACGCGATCAAGGCGCATTTGACCGCGCAGAGCAGGCTCTGCGATCTCGGCGTAAAAGGCGTCGTAAATTCCTCTCTTGGAATCAAATTTCGAATTTTCAGTATAAGAACGGTTCATATTCATACCTCAAAATATCAAAAATGGAACTGTTTACGCTGTTAGTATACCACAAGAGAGGGCGTTTGTCAATAGGTTTTTTCCAAAAAAAGAAAAAAATTTTCAAAAAGACTTTACAAACTCCCAAATGTGTGATATAATACTATCGTAATCGGAAAAAGGAGGTTGCGAATGGAAACCTACATTGATCGAATCAAAAAGAAAAAGAGTGAAAAACGGTTAACGAACGAGCAGCTTGCCGAGCGATCGGGGATCCCTCTGGGAACGCTGAGCAAGGTTCTGGCAGGCATGAGCGATTCGCCCAAGCTCTCCACGGTGATCGCCATTTGCAACGCCTTGGATTGCTCGGTGGAGTACATCGCCACCGGCACGCCGGAGAATACGAATAACTATACCCTCACGCAGGAGGAGATCGCCTTCGTGGAGGCTTGGCGCGAGCTCGACCGTTGGGGAAGGGAGACCACCGAGGCGGTCATGGCAAAGGAGACCGAGCGCGTGCAGGCAAGCCGCGAGGTAGCGGATACAGAGGAAGCCGCGCCCTCCGAAAAGCGTGCCGCGCGCATTCTGCGCCCGATCTCCACATCGGGACGCTATGCAGGAGAAGCCACCAAGGGCAAGCGCTCTCTGTCGCTCTTTGATCTTCCCGTCTCCGCAGGAGTGGGCGTCTATTTGGATGAATCCACCGCAGAGACCATCACGGTTCCCGTCATGGAGAAGACCGAGGAGGCCGACTACGCGCTTCGCATCAGCGGAAACAGCATGGAGCCGAAGTACCACAACGGCGACGTGCTTTTGGTGCAAGCCACCGATACCGTTGAGGTGGGCGAGGCAGGAATCTTTTTCTTGGACGGAAGCGGATTCTTCAAGATCTTCGCAGGAGATCGCCTGCTTTCCCTCAATCCCGAGTACGGCCCGATCCTGCTCAAGGATTTTGCCGACGTGCAATGCAAGGGTCGCGTGGTTGGAAAGCTGAGAAGAAAATAAGGAAAGAAAAAAGCCCGTGCTACCAAGGGTAGCACGGGCTTTTGCTGTTTTATCGAACGAAATGAGCGAAGATCAGTAACACACCGAGAAACGCGAAGTTATAGGCCGAGAAGCGAGAGATGTAGTAGCCGGTCTTCCCGGGATTGTGCGCGGTGTACTCCCGAAAGGTGATCAGGCTCGCCAAGGAGGCGATCAGTGTTCCCGCGCCGCCAATGTTCACACCAAGCAACAGACTGCGGTAGTCCGAGGTAAAGTGGGAAAGAAGGATCGCGGAGGGGACGTTGCTGATGCATTGGCAGGAGAGCGCGCTGACGGTCAGCGTGTCAAGCTGTAAAAGCGAGGAGAACAGCGAGCGAACCTCGGGGATGCGCGCCATGTTTCCGGCAAAAATGAAGAAGCAAACAAAGGTAAGCAGGAGCGGATAATCCACCGAGCGAAGCGCCCGACGGTCGGCAAAGAGCAGAACCAAGGGGATCAAGACGAGCGCCACCTGATAGGGGATCACGCGGAAGACGCTCACGATGGAAAGCGCGAACAACAACAGATAGAGGATCGTGCGTCCGATCGGTAAGTGGTCGTCCTCCGGCTCGGTCAGGGAGATGGACGCCTTGGGGAAGAACAGACAGCAGACCGTGATCATCAGGATCGAGAGAAGGAACGAGGGGAGCATGATCCGAAGGAACTCTCCCGTGGGGATGGAAAAAAAGGAATAAAGGTAGAGATTTTGCGGATTGCCGAACGGCGTCAGCATACCGCCAAGGTTCGCGGCGATGTTTTGCAGGATAAAGACGTGCGCCATGTAGCGTTGTTGTCCCGTGGAGGAAAGAACGAAGTAGCCGAGCGGCAGGAAGGTGAGAAGCGCCATGTCGTTGGCGATCAGCATCGAGCCGAGAAAGGTGATGTAGACCAAGGACAAGACCGCCATCCGCAGATTTCCCGTCAGAGAAACGATCTTATGTGCTAAAACCGTGAAAAAGCGAATGTTTTTCAAGGCGCAGACCACCGCCAGAACGGTAAAGAGACACGAAAGCGTCTTCCAATCGAAATAGGAGGCGTAGGCGGCGTCGGGAGGGATGATGCAGGAGGTGATCAGAGCCAAGGAGGCGGCGATCACAAGAACGGCGTTTTTGCCGAGCCACGAAGCCACTTGGTGGAAGATATGAGAGGGAAACGGGTGTCTTTCATGCAGGGGTGGACGGGCGGCTGTATGATTCATGGAAGGCCTCCTTTCTGTAAAGCTCGACACGAACCTACCTATTATACAACCGCGCCACCCAAAAGTCAATAGAAAACCGCAAAAAAAGAGAAAAAGCCGCCTGCTTTGAAAGGGAAGCAGGCGGCAAGGCGTTATAGAAAGCGGGATTCGTCCACGGGGATGGGAATGGCGCGACCGAGCGGCAGAGAGTAGAGATAGATGGCGTCGGGCGCTTTTCCATAGAGCTTTTTCACTGCCAAGGCATAGCAGGCGAGCTGGTCTCCGTGGGCTTGCGTCATCCGCGTGATCAGCCTTTCCTCGGATGCGCGTTCGGCGTCGGGAATGTGATCGGTTTTGTAGTCTACTAAAAGCAGACGACCGTCGGCGGTTCGCAAAAGCAGGTCGATCGAGCCCTGCACGAACACACTCTGTCCGTCCAAGATCGGATCTTGCTCGGTGGACGTGGTGAGCGTGCGGAGAGGAAGGAGAAGCTGGAAGGTCTGCTCGCGGCGGATCTCGGATGCGGAGCGGATCATATCCATGAGATTACTGGTCAAAAGCCGCTCCAAATGGTCGCGATTGATCATGGAAGCCGTTTCGGGAGAGAGAAATTCCTCTTTGACCAGCCGCGAAAGCTCCTCGTCGATCCCACGGTCGGGAAGGGCGAGAAGATCGCAAAACTCCAAGAAGGCGTGGGTCGCGGTTCCAATCTCGGCGGCACTCGGCTGACGCTTGGCCGCCAAAAGACGGTCAAAGCTCGGCGTTGCGCCCTCCATCAGTTCGATCTGCGCCGAAAGCGCGGCATCCTCCAGGGAATCGTTCAAGCGATCCAACAGATCGGGGCGGAGCTTGGAGGCCGCCGCCTTGGTGGGGATTCCTTGAAGTGCCTCCAAAGGATAGACAAAAGTGCTTTGACGATCCAAGATCGCTTGGTAGCGGTCGCCGCTTTTTACCGTCTCCGAGGAGGGATCTCCACTCGCGGGATCGGTTTCCCTTGGCGTGTCCTCGATGGGGGCATCCAACGGGTCGGAAAGCGAAATATGGCGGAAAATGCAAGGAAATTCGCTCGTTTTTGCGTCTTTTTCCAAAAGAGCCGCCAAGATCCAACGCAAATACGTGCCGCCGTTCAGAATGGAATGACGCGAGCCGCGTCGCAACAGACGGGCAGAATCCATGGCGGAATCCAGATTGCCGCGCGGCGTTCCTGTTACGTAAAGTCTCTCGCGAGCGCGTGTGAGGGCCACGTACAGCGTGCGGATCGCCTCCTCGGTCTCCTCCATCTTCTTTTGCTCCTTCACGATCTCATACAGGATCGTGGAGCGGTTTTCGTGAAGAGCGGGATCGTAGAGCTTGGCGGCGCAACCGGAGGGACGATGGAACAGGAAGGGCGGGCTTTTTTTGTTGCCTTTCAGATCCGAGCCACAAGCCCCCAGAAAGACGACGGGATATTCCAGACCCTTGGAGGCGTGAATGGTCATCACCGTGACCGCCTCCTCGGCCTTTCTGAATCCGCCGCAGGAAAGCTCGTCCCGATCCATCTTTTTCTGAATATGATCCAAAAAGCCGTAAAGACCGCACCAAGAGGAGCGTTGATAGATCCGCGCCTGCTCATAAAGCATCCGACAAACCGGCTCGGAGGCATCCTTTGCGAACAGGGGATCGAGATAGAGACGCCGCAAAAAGCGATCGGCAGGCTGTGCCGACGCCTCGCGCCGACGCGCCTCCAACCAATCCACAAAGGTCCTCGCTTTTTCCGATAGCGGATGCTCGGAGGATGCAGTGACGGTCAAGGCGTCGTAGAGCGAATGGCGGTCATCGTCGTTCTCTCGTATAGCGGTCACCTCATCCAAGGAAAAGCCGCCGCGCTCCGACAGCAAAAACTCGGAGAGGGGAAGGTCGCGGTGTGGGTTGTCGATCACCCGAAGCAGATTGAGCAGATCGGAAAAGAGAGGGGTGTGCAAAAGCTCGTCATCGTCCTTGGAAACGCAGGGGATTCCCCTCTCGGTGAGCGCCTTAAAAAAGGTCTCGCCTTGGGCGGCGGTACGCGCTAAGATCGCAATATGAGAGGGACGGACCGGGGTTCCGTCATTCAATACCTCGTTTTGGAGCAGACGCGCGATCTCGTTTGCCACCCAGATCGCCTCGCGGTTTGGCTTTTCCTCGGATTCCTCGGAGGGCGGATCCTTCTTGTTGCGTCGTTTTATCGGATACGGCTGAAACACTACCGTTTGCACCTCCACGGGGGGATGCACGGGCGGCTCGTCGTATTTCTTGGAGAATTTCAGATCATCCTGTGGTCGATAATCAACCGTTTCCTTACAGGCAGAAAAGAGGAACGAGCAGATGTGGTTGGCAAAGTCGATCACGGGAGAATCGCATCGGAAATTCTCGGACATAAACACGCAAACGCCCTTGTCATCGGAAGCCGAGGACTCTGTGTGGAGAGGGAAGGCCTGACGGTAGGAGGAGAAGATCGAGGGCTCGCTCCCGCGGAAGCCGTAGATGCTCTGCTTGATGTCTCCCACCATAAACCGCCGATCCTGTCCGATCAGCGAAAAGATGCGGTCTTGGATGTAGTCTACGTCCTGATATTCGTCAATGTAGACCTCTTTAAATTGTGCCGAAAGCGCGTCAGCCAAGGGGGAGGGAGAGCCGTCGGGACGGATGAGCAGACGGTAGAGCTGCTCGCGCACATCGTCAAATTCCACCAATCCGCGCTTGCATTTTTCCTCCCATGAGCGGCGACGGTACTCGCTGAAAACCTGATAGAGCGTCTCCAAGAGCGAGGCCGTGGTGAGAAGCTGATGGCGAACCTCCACGGGGCTTGCCGAGAGGACATCTTCTTTCAGTTTTTCCACGTCCTCGATGAGCGCCTTGCGTACTTCGTGGTAGGTCTCCATGACGGCAGGCTTGTTTTTCATGCGGGGAAAGTCCGACTTTTGGAAGGTAAAGACGATCTTGCGAACCTCGTCGTAGGATTCGGTCTGCAAGGCTTGCAGGACCGATTGACAAAAGGAGGTCTCGGATTCGCAAAGACCCGAAAAGTAGGCGGCGGCATCGTCATCCATGAGCAGATACTCACCAAAGCCTCTCAATTCGGTGTGATAGTAGGTAAACAGATCGGTCAGCCACGCAGTGAGACGGTGACCGGGACGGGAATGCATAAATTCGCCGTCGGCATACTCGCGGTAATGCGCGGCGGTTTGTTGTAACAGCTCCAAGCCCTCTGGATAGGCCAAAAAGCGCGACGCGATGAGCACAAGCTGTTCATCCAAGGAGGCGTCCGAGCGGTTGGAGAGCAAATGATCCATCGTTCGGGCAAAGGTGTTTCCGTTCAGGGGAGAGAAGACCGAGGTGGCGTCTTGCGGACGCTCGTTCTCATAGAAATCGCGGATCACGCTGTCCATGATCTGCAAATTCAGGGGCATGATCTCTCCGGCATCCGCCAAGCGAAAGCCTGCGGGAAGCCCCGTTTGCTCAAAGCATTGGCGCAGAGCCTGTCCGAAAAAGGAATCAATGGTGGAGATCTGCGCGCCGCCCAACAGAAAGAGTTGCTTTTGCAGATGCGGATCATCGGGATTCTTGGCAAGCTCCTTGGAAAGAGCCTTGGAGATCTTTGCTTTGAGGTCGGCGGCGGCCGATCGGGTAAAGGTCACGACCAGAAGGTCGGAGAGTGATGCCGGATTTTCCTTTGCGGTGAGCGAGCGAATGATGCGCTCGGTGAGCACGCTGGTTTTGCCCGAGCCTGCGGCGGCGGAGACCAGAATGGTTTTTCCGCGCAGCGTCATGGCGCTTTCCTGCGAATCGGTCCATTTTGTTTTTTTCTCGACCGCAACGGCCTGCTTTGTATCAACTTCCATCATGCATATCACCTCCCGTCAAGCATCTTTTCCGTGGTATGCCACGGCGCAATGATCGCGAACCAAGCAAAAGCGACAAGCGTCCTTGGAGGGGGTTCGGCTTGCCTCTCCGTCGAGGATGCGCTCGGCAATCGTTTCCACTGTTTTCAGCATTTCTTTTGCCAGATTCTCCAATTCCTCGGAGGAAGCCGACACAAGCCCCTTCATGAACGGCTTGGCATCGACTCCACCCAGCGCTCCCAGCGCGGCGACATCCTCGTTGAACACCCCCTGACGCCCGATCTCGGTCTTTCCGTCCTCCATGTGCGAATAGAGAAAGTTCGCGCCGCCGAAGCGGAGGCGTTCGGGATCGGAGGCGACCACGGCAAAGAGATAGAGGATCAACTGAATGTCGGTTCCGTCCATAACCTGACGGAAGGAGAAGTCATGCTTTCCTGTCTTGTAGTCTACAACTCGAACATAGATCTCGTCCCCGTTCTCATAAAGATCCACACGGTCGACCAGCCCCGTCAGGACGGCCTCGTTGCCATTCTGCAAGGGGATGCGAACAGCAGGGAGATCGGTTTCCTTCGTGCCGCCGATGTACTGCTCAAAGTAGGTCGGGCGGAAGGCCGAGGCTTGGATCTCGTCGAGAATGTGACGAAGCATCAAAAGAGCCAGATCGCGCAAACGCTCAAACAGATGGAGCAGGCGCAGATCCATCTCGGAGGGGGGAATGGGACACACCCGTCCGAGATAGTCCTCCACGATGCGGTCAGCCAAGGGCTCGATCTCTTGGGGCTCGGGCAGGAGCAAGCCGCGCTCCTCGTCCAGACAGGCGCGGAGAAAATGCTCAAACACGAAATGCAGGAAGGTCCCCTCGTCCGACGCGCTGACACGGGAATCCTTTTTCTCCCGAAGCCGTAGCTGATAGGCGGCGTAGTAGGAATAGGGACAAAGCGCGAACTGCTTGACCTTGCTTTGCGAGAGATGCAGAGTGGTTCCCGGGATCTCCGGCTCGGCGTGCTGAACCGATGCGTCGGAACTGCCTGTTTTCCGAAGACGGAAGGGGAGCGCAAAGGCTTGGGGCTTGATGCCCAACAGAAGGCAGGCACGCGTAAATCCCAAGGAGGGGGATCGCTGGGAGCCGTCGGGATTTTTGACGGGATAGGAAAGATAGAGACGCGAGGTGGGCTTGGTCATGCCGCGATACACGTAGAAAAGCTCCTCGGAGAAGCGAATTTCCTTTGTGGAATCGAAGGAGATGGCAAGATCGCCAAGGCTCGAAAGGCTGTCCTTATCGGCCTCGGAGAGAAGACCCTCGTCGCTGATGGCTCTGGGAAACTCCTCCTCACAAAGTCCCAGCAAAAAGGATGCTTTCACGTTCTCCACGCGCAGGGTGGCGGCAGAGCCGATGGTGACGCAATCGTGAAGCGTGGGGACAGAGCCGAGGTCGGTGTTGGAAAAATAGAGGGTCAGGATCGAGAGAAATTCCTCAACCGTCAGATCGGTGTCGGGAAGCAGACAGGTCAGGGTGGTCAGAGACTCAACGAGAAAATCGTAGAGGCGAATCGTCTCTCCTGCCTCTTTTCGTTGTCCCAAGGACAATTCCTCCTTGGCAAGCAGAGAGAGCTGATGACGCACGTCAAGCAGGGAGAGATAGTCATACACGGCGGCGCAACGGTCTGCCACACGGTGAGACGCGCGAAGCGAGGCGTGAAGGGCAAGGAGAGGGGTCATCACGATCTTACGAACACGGTTGGCGGCGTCGAGGATCTCGTTTCCGCGATCGCTCTTGCGATCGGTCAAGCCGTCGGGGTTCATGCTCCAAGCCTCGTCGGTGAAGCGCTTTCCGTTGATGTGCCATGTCTCGCAGTATTCCTCAAACAGGGCAACGTCACGCATATCCGCGCCGCTCAGTCCTGTTTTGACCAGCGTTAGAATATCCTGCGCCCGATAGCCGCCCGAGACGGCGCGCAGAGCCGACAGGATCAAGCGCGAGAGCGGCTTGGAGGCAAGCTCGGTGCGCTCGGAATAGAAATAGGGAATGCCGTACCGCTCAAAGGCGGCATCCAGCACGCCTCGGTAGGTCTCGGTGTCACGTACTACGGCAACGATGTCGCCGTACCGCATCCCGTTTTGCACCAGCTCCAAGATGTGGAGCGCGCAGGCCTCGGCCTCCTCGTAGAGATTGTCGCAGGAGATGGCCTCCACCACGGCCTTTTCCTCCTTGGAAAGCCCGTTTTCCTCCCCGTTCGCGGAGGAAAACCGCCAAAGCTCGCGCTCCAAAAGCGACAGAGCCGCAGGACGAAGCGAGGGATCAGCAGTAAGACACCGTTGCGTCACCCGCACGCCTGCCTTGTTGGCGCATTCGATCAAGCGCTTGGCCGTATTGGAAAGGCTCTTGAAGTGCGGAAGGGTGGAGAAGGGGGTGTCAACGGTCAGGGTGACGGTCACACCGTCGGCCTGTGACAAAAGAGCCGACAGAACGCTGTATTCGGGATAGGTAAAGCTGGTGAAGGAATCGAGATAGATATGCCATCCCGCAAAGTGGGAGGGATGCGACGAAAGAAGATGGGAGAGCTTGACCAAGCGATCGGACACGTTCTCTCCAAATCGCTCGGAGCAGCTCAGACGAAAGTCTGCGTCCACCATGGCAAGGTCACGTAGCTTGCTCGCGAGGGGAGTTTCGGGCGGGAGCGCATTGGCGGCACTCTCCAACTGCTCGGCAACGATGCCGTTGTGGCGAAATTCATCCACGGCGGAGAGCATCTCGTTGGTGAGGGTGGGATCGTTTCGCGCGCTTTTTCCGTACTGGGAAAGATGGGGCGCGAGACGGCGAAGGGTGTCCCACATCAAAACCGCCTCCGCGCCCTTGTCGGCCGCAGGACGGGAGATGCCCCCATAGACGCGAAAGAGCGATTGCGCCAGCCCCGAAAAGGTGGTGACCTGAAAGAAAAGCCCTGCATTTTCAGGCAAAAAGGCCGTCAGGTCGCGCTCACTGATGTAGGCCTGCTGTTCGGGAACGAGCAAAAGGCTCTGTCGCTCGGCAAGTACATCCTGTCGGATGGATTCCATAAGAGTGGCGGTCTTTCCCGAGCCGGTAGGACCGCAGATCAGGTTCAGCATGGTGGCTCCTTTCTCTCTGTCATATTAGAGTTCTTTCAGATCAAGATTGCGCGCGATGGTCTGTCTTCCGCGCCATGCATACGCGCGATGGTAGAAGGTATCCTCGTCCATGTTATCCAAAATCTCCCGTGTCAGATGCGGAATGGCATCCTCGGAAAAGAAGGGAATGGGCGAGAAGATACTGCCGCGGCGGATGGCGGCGATGGTGTGAGGGCAGACCTCTTGGCAGATGTCACAGCCCCAAACGGTGGGATGAGTGAGCAGGATCTGCCGTTCCTCCTCGGAAAGCGCGCCCTTTTGTTGCGTCAAGGCAGAACGGCAAAGGCTCTCGCCGTGACTCATGGGGCAAAAATCCTTGCATTTTCCGCATTGCTCACAGGATAAGGCGGGATGCGGCAGGGCGGTGGTCGGTATGCTCGTCATAAGCTCTCCGAGAAAGACGTAAGAGGAATAGTCCTTCGTGATGAGCATATGATTGTCTCCGATCACGCCAAGCCCTGCCATCGCGGCGGCCTCGGTCTCGGCGATCGGGGAGTGGTCGGCAAAGCCTGCGAATCGTTCGTTGGGGTAACGCTCCCTCAAAAGCGGGAGCAACTCGTCAAACAGAGAGGAAAAGAAGGTGTGATAATCCCGACCTACCGCATAGGACGAGAGGTTGCGGTCGGGCGAAAGACAGGCTTGGGTGAAGTACGGGATCGCCAGCATAACGGCCGTTCCCTCGGTGATCCCCACGCGCTCCAAAAGGTAAGGACGCACTACGCGGCAATGCGAAAGAGCGATGGGGGCAAAGCAGGTGATCTGTTTTTTTTCTAAAAAATCGAATAAAAATGAAAACATCTCTTTCCCTTTTCTCAAAAGTGTGGTATAATAAATAGAAACTATCTTTATTATAGCAGAAACGAGAGCGAAAAACAAGGAAAAAATCCTATTTTCAACTCCTTTTTTGTTCTGCTTCAAGAAACCTTCACATTTGACGGG
The DNA here is from genome assembly GCA_045534875.1 of Eubacteriales bacterium. Classification (GTDB taxonomy): domain Bacteria; phylum Bacillota; class Clostridia; order Oscillospirales; family CAG-272; genus UMGS1865. Next base: position 37,675 of record JAZSKO010000049.1, read on the forward strand.
TATAATAACCCCAGTTACCGTGGAAAACGGCAAAACAAGGAGGTTACCTATGAACGAGGATCAAACACGCGGATCGAATCCGTTTGAAGATCAAGCCCACGAACAGGGACAGTATGAGTATCGCTTTCAGAGTGGATCTCCCAATCAGGGCGGCTTTGAGCCGACGCCCTCGCAAAACGGAAAGGGCTTTTGGCGGTCTTTTCTCACCGTTGCGCTCTGCGTGGCGCTCTCCTTCTGCGCCGGCGTGGGAGGAACGACGATCGCCTTGGATCGCTATGAGAAGAAGCAGGCAGAGAACAGCATTCACCAAGCGCCCTCGGCAGATTCGCTCCACGATGATGACCCCGAAGGCCTTTTGACGCGTGACGAAATGGAATATTCACCCTACGGCTCGGCAGGAGAGACGGCCTACGCCATTTCCGAGGTGGTTCGGATGGTAGAGGATTCGGTGGTGGTGATCCAAGCCTCGGTCGGCTCGGCCTCCAACACCTCGGTCAGCTCAGGGAGCGGTGTGATCATTCACGAGGACGGTTATATCCTCACCTGTCACCATGTGGTGGACGGCGCGCGCTCGGTAACGGTACAGCTCAGCGACGGTGTTTCCACCTATGCGGCCGCCTTGGTGGGAAGCGACGAGTCCTCTGACCTGGCGGTTTTGAAGATCCAGCCCGTGGAGGGACAGCCCCTCACCGCCGCCAAGCATGGAAAAAGCAGTTATCTGGTCAAGGGCGAGGTGGTGGTTGCCATCGGAAATCCGCTCGGCACGCTGGGAGGATCGGTGACGAATGGCATCATCAGCTCCACCGAGCGAACCATCAACACCGAAAACGGCACCATGACCCTTTTGCAGACCAACGCGGCCATCAACTCCGGAAATTCGGGCGGCGGATTGTTTAACTTAAAGGGAGAGCTTATCGGAATCGTCAACGCCAAATATGCTGCCACGGGGGTGGAGGGACTTGCTTTTGCCATCCCGATCGACGCGGCCTACGAGGTGGAATGCGACCTGATCGAGTACGGCTACGTTCGCGGCATCATCGACCACGGCATTTCCACGGTCGAGATCAACGAGGAGAACCTGTCATATTATTACTATCGCTTCAATATTCGGAAAACGGGGCTTTACGTCGTCTCCTCCAAGTATGACGCCAATTTGGAGAATCGCGATCGCATTACCGCAGTGAACGGAAAGACGGTGGAGACCGAGGCCGATTTCGATGCGGCGATCCAAGGATGCGCCGTGGGAGACGTGATCGTTGTGGAGTATGAAAAGAGCGGAGGCGGCGTGAAGACCGCCGAGATCACGCTTCGGGAGTATATTCCCGACAGCGCGATGGTCGATTTTTCCTGACCAAGCTCAAAAAGAGGAAACGAAAGGACGGAGAATATGTATCACATTCTGGTTGTGGATGATGAGGCTCGTATCCGCACGCTGATCCGAAAATACGCGGAATTTGAGGGACATGAGGTCACCGAGGCAGGGGACGGTATGGAAGCGGTCTATCTCTGCCGAGCCAACACCTTTGATATCATCATCATGGACATCATGATGCCGGAGCTGGATGGCTTTTCGGCCTGTCGCGAGATAAGAAAGATCACGAACACCCCCATCATCATGCTCTCGGCAAGAGGCGAGGAATACGATCGCATCAACGGCTTCGAGGTCGGTGTTGATGATTACGTCGTCAAGCCCTTTTCGCCGAAGGAGCTGATGCTTCGCGTGGAGGCGATCATGAAGCGTGTTTCAGGGGCCGGACGCGCGACCTCTCCCAATGAGGTTGTCGAGCTGGATAACGGAGGTCTGCGCGCCGACATTACGGCAAGACTCGTTTATATCGACGGCGAGCGGGTGGAGATGTCTCCCAAGGAGTACGATCTGTTTTTCTATCTGCTCACCAACCGCAACATCGCGCTTTCCAGAGAAAAACTGCTCTCAGAGGTGTGGGGCTACGATTTCTTCGGAGATGCCCGTACCCTTGACACCCATATCAAGCTCCTGAGGAAAAGTCTTGGAAGATACGCCGGCTATATTGTCACCCTTCGCGGTGTCGGCTATCGCTTTGAGGGCGTATGAGTCAAAAAACAAAAACGGAACAAAAACGGCTTCGCGGCAGGATCGGTCTTCGCGCGCATCTGATCGCGCTGATGCTACTACTTTTGACGGTCTTTCTCTTGGTGACGGGGCTCTTTCAGATCCTGCTTTTGGATGTTCTTTACGAAAGCGTGCGTCGAAACGAATTGGAGAAAACCGCCGACCGCGTGATCGCGGATCTGGGACAGGAGAGCCTGCAAAACACGGTCTATGAATGCGCCATGGAGGGCATGCTCAGCGTTGCCATCTACCGCATCGAGGGAGATCGGGGCGTTTTGGTTGCCTCGGAGCACGCCACGGGCGAGAGCGGAAAGCAATTTTTCATTGAACATGAGCAGCTTTCCTATTTCTATGAGAAGGCGCAACAGGAGGAGGGAGCCTACCACACGCAGGTCACCTTCGGAGGACGCGAGGTCGACCGTCCCTTTTTGGCAAAGCTGTTGTTCTTCTGGAATCAAAGGGGAGAGCAAGCTACCGAAATGCTCAACATGGTCTACGTCCGTCTCCATGAGGATGCGGCGCAGAACCAATATATGATGGTCTTTCACGCCTCCATGGCGCCGCTGACCGTCACGGTGTTGACCCTGCAACGCCAGTTTATCTGGATCTTCGGTATTATGCTGGTGCTCACGCTTTTGTTGGTCGGTCCGATCACACGGCGTCTGACGCGCCCCATCTCGCACATGAACGAAGCGGCCAAGCAGTTGGCAGAGGGAAACTACAACGCCGACTTTGAAGGCGAATTCGACGGCTACCGCGAGACCCGTGAGCTGGCCGAGGCGCTCAACCACGCGGCAGGGGAGATCGCCAAGAGCGACCGACTGCAAAAGGAGCTGGTGGCGAACATCTCACACGATCTGCGAACGCCGCTCACCATGATCCGAGGCTACGCCGAGGTCATGCGCGATATTCCCGGAGAGAATACTCCCGAAAATTTGCAAGTCCTGATCGACGAGACGGCATATCTGTCGGAGCTGGTGAACGATCTGTTGGATCTTTCCAAGCTGCAAGCCGGTATGCGCTCTCCCGTGATGGAGTTTTTCGATCTGAGCGCGGCGGTTTTGGAGGTGATGGGACGCTATGAGGTCTTCACCAAAACGCAGGGCTATCAGATCCGCACAGAGATCCATGAGGCGGCTCCCGTTGTGGCAGACCGAAATATGATCTTGCAGGTGGTGTATAATCTCATCAACAACGCCATCCACTACACGGGCGAGGATCTGAACATCTTTGTAAAACAGGAGATTCGGGACGGAAAGGTCTATTTTTCGGTCAGCGACACGGGTGAGGGGATCCCGGAGGATCAAATTCCCCAAATTTGGGATCGCTACTATAAGGTCGATCGCGTGCATCGCGCCTCGCGGATCGGCACGGGATTGGGTCTTTCCATCGTGAAGGGGATCTTGGAGGTGCATCACGCCGAGTACGGCGTTGAGAGCAAGATGGGAGAGGGCTCAACCTTCTGGTTCGCGCTCCCGATCTCCGAATTGCCCACCGAGGAAGAAAAAACGATCTGACGGAACGAGAGAACACAAGAAAGGGATCAACCATGACAGCAGAGGTTTTGCAAAGGCTTCGTTGTCCCGTTTGCGGCGCGGAGCTGTGCGAGGACGAAACGAAAAAAAGCTGTGGATGCCTCGGAACGAGACGCCATTGCTTCGATTATTCCAAAAGCGGCTACCTCAATCTCGCGAGAGCGCAACAAGCGGGCGGCGGCGACTCCAAGGAGGCGATCCGAAACCGCAGTGCCTTTTTGGAGGCGGGCTACTACCAACCCCTCGCCGAGACGGTTCACCGTCTTTTGGGAGAGTGCGGCGTCGGCTCGGTTCTGGACACGGGATGCGGTGAGGGCTACTACACCAATCGCATGGCCGAGGGGAGAGTGACCTTGGGCGCGGATCTTTCGGTTTTCGGTGTCGATCACGCCGCCAAGGAGGCCAAAAAAGCGGCGAGAGGAGCGGGATTCGTGGTGGCAAGCCTGTTTTCGCTTCCGGTCGCCGACGCGAGCTTTGAGGCCGTGACCAGCCTGTTCGCGCCCTGCGCCGAGGAGGAATTCACACGCGTTTTAGAGCCGAACGGCGTCCTTCTGTTGGTGGGAGCGGGAGAGCAACACCTGATGGGGCTCAAGCAGGCGATCTATCAGGAGACCTATCCAAACGCCGCGCGTCACGATCTTCCCACACAGATGCACCTCTGCCAACGGGAGCGGCTTCGCTACACGGTCACAGTGGAGGGAAACGAGACGGTGCAAGCCCTCTTTTCCATGACGCCCTACTATTGGAGGACCTCCGAGGGAGACCGTGAAAAGCTGGTCGGGCTGGATCGCCTTCGCACCGAGCTGGACTTTGACATTTTTCTTTACAGAAAGGAATCCTGACTCTATGAAACTATCGGTTTGCATCCCGATGTATAACGAAAGCCGCATCATCGAAGAAACGGCGAGAACGCTGTCGGAGTATCTGCTTGCGAGCGGCGAGGACTATGAGCTTCTGTTTTGTGATGACGGAAGCACCGACGAAGCGGCAGAGCTTGTCGAGCGTTTTGCCCTCCCGAACACCCGTGTGATCGGCTACAAGGAAAACCGAGGGAAGGGGTGCGCCGTGCGAACGGCGATGCTAGCGGCCGAGGGGGACATTTTGCTGTTCACCGATGCCGATCTTGCCTATGGCACAGAGGTCATCGCGAGCGCGGTCAAGACCTTCCGAGAGAACCCCGAGAGCGAGGTGGTGATCGGCTCGCGCAATCTGGAGGGGAACGGCTACGAGGGGTACACATGGAGTCGAAAGCTGGCCTCCAAGGCCTATATTCGTCTGCTTTGCCTGATGGGTGGCTTCCACCTGACCGATTCGCAATGCGGCTGTAAGGCATTCCGAAGGGAAGCAGCGAGAGAGATCTTCCGCCGATGCGAGGTGGATGGCTTTGCCTTCGATTTTGAGGTGCTGTTGTGGGCAGAGGAGCTGGGATACGCGATCCGCGAGATGCCTGTAAAGATCATCAACCACCGCGATTCGAAGGTTCGCTTGCTCCGCGATTCCTTGAAGATGCTCAAAGACCTCACGGGCATCCGCTCGCGCGTCAAAAAGAAGGCGAAGAAGGAAAAAAGCGAGAAGACGGCATAAATACAGAAAAGGAAGCCCTGCGGGGCTTCCTTTTCTTACCTGATGTATTTTCTTAATACCTGCTCAACCAAACACAAAGGGCAAGCGTGCCTATATACAAAAAGACTCCGACCAAAGACGATACAAAACAAAAGATTGCAACTCCTTCGCGTCTAAATAATTTTGCTCCTCGAATGATTCCTGCAATACACGAAGCAAAAGGAATCAAGAGGGGAAGGCAAAGGACGATATCCACAAAAGAATTTGTACTTATCTTCACCAAGTCAAGACACCAATAAACCACCCCCCCAAAAAAAGCGGCAACAAACAGAGCCGGCCAGTGTATACCAAGGTTAATCATTCCGTGCCACAATAAGGACCATTTCTTTTTTGTCATCGTTTCCTTCTCCTTTCCATTATTGTAATTTTATTATACCATGAAAACAGAAAAAATGCAACTCATATCATCAAAAAAAGAAAAAAGAAAAAATTTCAAAAAAGGGCTTGATTTTTTGATTTAAGTGTGCTATAATATATGCGTTGTGAGAAATCACAGCCTGAGCAAACGATGGAGGCATAGCTCAGTTGGTTAGAGTGCATGCTTGACATGCATGAGGTCGTTGGTTCGATTCCAACTGTCTCCACCAAAAAATCCGAGAACATTGTTCTCGGATTTTTTTATGCGATCCGCAGGCTTGAAATTCCGCTTTGGGATGGGTTGCGGGCTTTCAGAAATATCCTTTTTTCTATTGACTTTCTCCAAACGCCATGCTATAATGAATCCGGTTGAAATCTCAAAAAAATTCCGGAGGGACAGGAATATGAGCATATCGAACAGAATCTCCAAGAAGCAGATGCAGAGCATCTACGAGCAGATCAAAACCCCCTATAAGGTGGGGGACGTGATTCGGGATGAGGAATACCTCACCGATAGTCCGTCGGTCTTCTTCTACAACGGAAAATGGTATATGTACTTCATTCGCATCCGTAAGTCCATCAAGGATTCGGGATATGAGACGCATCTGGCATCGAGCGAGGATCTTGTGCATTGGACGTATGAGCGTCCCATCCTGCGCCGCTCGGAGTCGGGCGAGTGGGACAGCAAGCAGGTGGCGGGATATTTGGGCTTTGCCGACACCGAATTCGGTGGAAGCAATCAGCCGCAGGCGGTGAACGGTCGCTATTACGTTTCCTACCTCGGCGGCAACCTCGACGGCTACGAGACCGATCCGCTCCAAATGGGACTTTCCTACGCCGATTCTCCCATCGGAGAACTGGTCAAGCTCGAAAAGCCGATCCTCACCCCCTTCGACGCCGACGTGCGCGAATTTGAAAGCAAGACCCTGTTCAAGAGCAATCTGTTCATCGACGAGGAGAAAACCCTCGGCTACCGCTATGTAATGGCCTATAACGCCAAGCCCGCGGATGATCGGGAGCGCATCTATCTTGCCGTCTCCGAGGACGGAGAAAGCTGGAAGCGCTACGGCGAGGACGCGATCATCAACGAGGTGGGGATCATCCCGAACCTTCGCATTTCGGGTGACCCACAGATCGTTCGCATCGACGGGCTCTACGTCATGTTCTTCTTCCGCTTTGTGGAAGGGGAGAAGGCCTACAACACCTTCGCCGTCTCGGATAACCTCACCGATTGGACGGTTTGGGACGGTAAGCCCCTGATCGAATCCGAGGAGGAGTGGGAGGATCGCTACGCGCACAAGAGCTATGTCGTTAAAACGAACGGCATCGTCTACCACTACTACTGCGCCGTGAACACCAAGGGTGAGCGCTTCATCGCGCTGGCCACATCCAAGCCTGTCTGCTAAAAATGAAAGCCATGTACCACCAAGGTGCATGGCTTTTTTGTATCGCTGTCATATTTTCTCCCGCTTTCTCATAGGCTTACACAAAGCCGATGGCTTAGATGGAAAGGAGAAGATCATGAAACGTGTTTGTTGGAAACGGATGTGCCTGCTTGCCTTGACGCTGGCTCTGCTCGTCAGCGGATGCAGTCTTTTCGCGTGGGCAGAGGAGGCGGAGCTGATCTCGGAGATTCCCGTTTCGGATATGGGGATCGAGGACGGCTCGTTGGAGCTGGACTGTCAAAGCGCCATTCTGATGGAGGCGACAACGGGAACTATCCTGTACGCGCAAAACGCCCATGAGGCTCTGCCTCCCGCATCGGTGACCAAGGTGATGACGCTTCTGCTCATCATGGAGGCGATCGAATCCGGCGCGATCGGATTGGACGATACCGTAACCGTCTCGGCGAACGCGGCGTCGATGGGGGGCTCGCAGGTCTATTTGAAGGAAGGGGAGCAGATGCGCTTGGAGGATCTGCTCAAAAGCGTGGTGATCGCCTCGGCAAACGACGCGGCGGTCGCTCTGGCAGAATATCTCTGCGGCAGCATGTCGGTTTTCGTTGGAAAAATGAACGAGAAGGCAAAGCAGCTCGGCATGAACGAAACGGCCTTTGAGAACGCCACGGGCTTGGACGATACTGCCGAGAACCATCTTACCTCGGCGCATGACATCGCCGTGATGTCGCGTGAGCTGATCCGTCATCCCACCATCCTGCAATACAGCTCGATCTGGATGGATACCATCCGCGACGGGCAGTTCGGACTCACCAACACCAACCGTCTCGTTCGCTTCTATAACGGTTGCACGGGTCTGAAAACAGGCTCAACCTCCAAGGCTGGCTTTTGCGTGAGCGCGACGGCAGAGCGAGACGGCTTTTCCCTGATCTGTGTCATCATGGGCGCGGAGTCGAGAGACACGCGAAACGCCGTGGCGGCCTCTCTTCTCGATTGGGGCTTCGCGGGCTACGGTCTTTACACCGCACAGGCAGGAAACACCGAGCCGATCGCGGTGAGCGGCGGTATGCAAAACACCTGTAAGACCGCCTATTCGGCCTTTTCCTGTGTCTTACCGAAGCAGGAGCTTTCCTCGGTAAAGCCGAGACTGCTGATGCCTGCCGAGGTCGCCGCACCGATCGCGGAGGGAGATGTGCTCGGGCGCGTGGAGTTTTGCGTGGGTGAGCGCGTGATCGGGCAGGTCAACGTACGGGCGGCAGAGAGCGTTGGAAGGATCCATTTCTTCGAGATCCTTCGGCGAATGGCGGCAGGATTTTCGCTGATTTGATAAGTACATAACTCAAAAAAGCAGACGGGAATGATCGATCCCGTCTGCTTTTTTGGGGATCCTACCCAAAATCGGCAAAAAGTGATGCTTTTTTCAAAAAAAGTATTGAATTTTTGGAGCAAATGCTGTATAATAAAACAAATGCTGTATAAAAAAGAGCGAAAGTTTTTCGAAAAAAGGACGGGTGAACAATATGTCTATCAAATTGAACGACCATTATCTTTCTTCCTTCATCAGAGCGCACGAATATGAGCAGATCGCTCCGCAGATCCGCCTGGCAGATCAGGTGCTTCGTACCAAGAGCGGCGCAGGAAATGCCTTCCTCGGATGGGTGGATCTTCCCACGAAGTATGACCGTGAGGAGTTCGCGCGCATCAAGGTGGCTGCCGAGAAGATCCAAAAGAGCTGTGACGCGCTGATCGTTATTGGTATCGGAGGCTCTTATCTTGGCGCGAGAGCTGTGATCGAGTATCTCCGCTCTCCCAACTACAACCTCATTAAGAAGGACACTCCCGATATCTATTTCGCAGGAAACAGCATCAGCGCCGACGCGCTGAATGAGGTGCTGGCTCTTTGCGAGGGAAAGGATATCTGCGTGAACGTGATTTCCAAGTCGGGAACCACCACCGAGCCCGCCGTGGCCTTCCGTGTGTTCCGTAGCCTCTTGGAGGAAAAGTACGGTAAGGAGGGCGCAAGAGAGCGCATCTTCGTGACTACCGATAAGGCAAGAGGAACGCTCAAGCAGTTCTCCACCGAGGCAGGATATGAGACCTTCGTGGTGCCGGATGACGTGGGAGGTCGTTTCTCGGTTCTCACCGCTGTGGGACTGTTGCCCATCGCCGTGGCAGGCATTGACATTGACGCCTTGATGCAGGGCGCGGAGTCGGCAAGTAAGGCTTACACCGATCCCGATATCGAGAAGAACGATTGCTATAAGTACGCCGCCATTCGGAACATTCTCTACCGCAAGGGAAAGACCACCGAGATCTTGGCAAGCTACGAGCCCTTCTCGGCTATGCTCAACGAGTGGTGGAAGCAGCTCTACGGAGAGAGTGAGGGCAAGGACGGAAAGGGCATTTATCCCGCGTCCGTGATCTTCTCCACCGATCTGCACTCTCTCGGTCAGTACGTGCAGGATGGCTGCCGCAACCTCTTTGAAACGGTTGTGGACATTGCCGACACCGGCGCTACCTTCGCTATCCCCACCGATCCCGCCAACATCGACGGTCTCAATTTCCTCTCCGGCATGGAGCTGGATGCCGTGAAAAAGACGGCAATGCAGGGAACGATCCTGGCGCACGTGGACGGCGGCGTTCCCAACATCGTTTTGGAGCTGGACAAGAGAGATGCCTTCACGCTGGGCGAGCTGCTCTACTTCTTTGAGCTGGCCTGCGCGATCTCGGGCTATGTTTCCGGCGTCAATCCCTTCGACCAGCCCGGTGTCGAATCCTACAACTAAAATATGTTTGCTCTGCTCTGCTAGCCCGGATATGAGTCCCCGCGCGGCGAGTTGGAGGAAAGATTGAAGTTTTAAGGAAA
>JAZSKO010000247.1:0-3767 GCA_045534875.1 Eubacteriales bacterium
CTTCCTGTTGTCAAAATCCATCAAAAGCAAAAGCACGAAGCGATGTTTGAAAAAAAGCAACCCATCCCTCGAAACAAACACAAAAAAGAAAACCAAATGCAACGCATCATGCGAAGCATTTGGTATCTTTTTTTGAGGTTCTTGGGAGAGGGAGGGGTTTGGGGAGGGGGAGACCTTCTTTCCTAAGAAGGCCCCCCCTCCCCCAAGGTCTTTTCCTTCTCTCCCCAAAGACTTTTAATAACCAAAGCCACCAAAGGGCCGAGAGCCATGCCGAGAACGCCAAAGCATTTCCAGCCGACGTAGCCGGCGAATAGGGTGAGAAGGGGGTGAAGACCCAAGCTCTTGCCGATCAGGCGAGGCTCGGCGATCTGGCGACAAACAGCGACCACGACGTATAAGATCACAAGCCCCACGCCAAGAAAGAGGTTGCGTTGCAGGAAAGCAACCAACGCCCAAGGAAGGAGCACCGTCCCAACACCCAGCAAGGGGAGAAAATCGACGGCGGCGATCACGAAGGCCAAGAGGAAGGCGTAGTCCACGCGCAGGATGCAAAAGCCGAGAAACAGCTCCCCGAAGGTCAACAGAAGCAGGAGCAGGTAGGCGCGCAGGTAGCGGCGAAGCACGCCGCGCGCAGAGGCTCGCCAGCGTCCAACGCGAGCCGCAAGAGAGGACGGCAGGAGCGACAGGATCGCCCCCTCCACGCGTTCCCGATCCATGCAAAAGGTGAAGCCCGCGATCACGGTGACCGCCACGAACAGCATCAGCGAGGGAAGGGACGCGATCCACTTTGCCGCGAGGGTGGGCAGAGTGGAGGACAGACGCGACAAAAGCTGCTCCAAAAACGTCGATACGGTATCGTTGAAGCGGTCGCGGAGGAAGGCGTAGCGCTCGGCGGAATCGGGGGAGAGAAGCCCCATTGATGCGGTGACGCGGGCAAAATAGTCGAAGGGCTCGGAAAAAAGGACCATCTCCCAGGTCTGCTTGGCAAGAAGCCGCTCGGCAAGCTCCCGAAGCTCGCGCAACAAACGGTTGACCGAAAAGCCGACGAGCAGACACAACAGGCACAACAGCAACGTAAACAGCACCGCCGCCGAGAGCCGCTTGGAGATCGGCAGGCGCGCCGAGACGCGCTCCGCAAGGGGCGTGACGCAAAGAGAAAGCAGCCACGCCAACAGAAAAGGGGCGACGAGCGAAAGGAGCAGGCGTCCTCCGAGCCATAGTCCCGCGCCGAGCGCGGCAAGACAGATCGCGATCGCCGCCATCCGTTCCCATGGAAGCTTCATTGCGTCCCCTCCCTTCGTCGGGTCAAGCCCGTAACGGTATTATCTTATCCGTGCCGATTGTAAATTATTTCTCATTTTCGGAAAAATGATTGACAAGACGGTCTTTTTTTGTTACAATGTTCATCAGGTACCCCGAACGGGGAGACAAGAAAAGAGAGGAACTGTCATGGGAAAAGCATCCAAACGGCAAGAGGCCGAGCAAGCAAGAGAATACCGCCTCAGACGGCAACAGGAGGAGAAGGCGAAGCAAGCGCGACAGGATCGCATCCTGCTCGGCATCCTGCTGGGCGTTCTGGCGGTGGCGCTCGTGATCGCCGGCATTTTCGGCGGCATCTCCGCCTTCCGTAAGCATCAGATCTCCAAAAACGTCACGCCGGTCGATCCGTCCCTGTTGTCCGTGACCGAAAAGAAAAGCTACTACGTGCGCCTGACGGTTTCCTACACCACCACCGAAAACCAACAGGAGCAGGGCGATATCATCCTGCATCTGCGTCCCGACGTCGCGCCCGACACCGTCAAGAATTTCCAATCGCTGGTACAGAAGGGCTTCTATGACGGTCTGACCTTCCATCGCGTTTACTCCGGCTTTATGATCCAAGGCGGCTGTCCCGACGGTACGGGCGGCGGCGACGCCGGCTACGAGATCAAGGGCGAATTTGCCGCCAACGGTGTGCCGAACGGACTTTCCCACAAGCGCGGCGTGATCTCGATGGCGCGCGGAAATGACCCCGATTCCGCTTCCAGCCAGTTCTTTATCATGCACGCCGACAACACCGGTCTTGACGGTCAGTACGCCGCCTTCGGTGAGGTCATCTCGGGCATGGAGACCGTGGACGCCATCGCTTCCGTCGCTGTGAAGTCCATCGCCGGCAGCATCGACACGGTCCCCACCTCTCCCGTCCATCCCGTCACCATCCTCTCCGCTGTGTTTATGAAGGCTTGATGGGGGAAAGAAAGACCTTGGAGGGGAGACCTTGGGAAGAGAAAGACCTTGGGGAGGGGGAGACCTTTTTCGGAAAGAAGGTCCTCCCCCTCCCCAACCCCCTCCCTCTCCCAAAAACCTCAAAAAAGGAAATCCATCGTCTTTCGATGGATTCCCTTTTTTGAGTTGAGTTCGAGGTATGTGTTGGGTTTTATTTAAACATTGCTTCGTGTTTTTGCCTTGGATAAAACGCGTAGCCTCGCCAAATAAAAAAACAATACCTCCCCTAAAAAAGACTCCAAAGAGGACACCAAACGCAAAGCAGTTTGGTGTCCTCTTTGGAGGTTTTTGAGAGTGGGGAGGTTTGGAGGGGAGAGGACTTTTTTCCGAAAAAGTCCTCTCCCCTCCAAGGTCTTCTTTCCCCATCAGAGAGCCTTCAATTTATCAAGGCAAGCGTGGCAGATGCGTTTTTCACCGAAGGGGATGAGGTCCTCGTTGTTGAGACAGAAGGTGCAAACGCACTGATATTTTTGGAGGATGATGCGACCTTCCTCGGTGTAGATCTCCAAGGAATCGCGGGGCTCGATGCCCATGACCTGTCGAATTTCGGAGGGAAGGACCACTCTTCCCAGCTCGTCCACTCTGCGAATAATGCCGGTTGCTTTCATTGTTTTTCTCCTTTTTTCTATGTTTTCGTAAGATTTTTTCCGTCGGTCTTCGTTCTTCTCCTACATTATACCCCTTCCTTTTTGGAATGTCAAGAGCGAAGAATGTCGAATTTTGGAAAAAGTAGGAAATTTTATAAAAATTTGTAAGATTGTGGGGAGCGAGGTGTCACGGGATGATTTTTGAGGCGTTTTGTCGCCTGTTTTTTGCGCGGTATGTGGTTTTACTGACGTTTTTTTGGCAAATACTATTCCCAGTAGGGGAAAAATCTCCCTTTTGGGAAAGGAGCTGGGAACGCGGATGATTAAGGGCGCGCAAAAGCAGATGATCGTGATTCGAACGGGGAACAGTCGCTATTTCGATGAAGCCTACTTCGTGCTTCGTCGGGATCTGAGCCGTGGGGCTTGTCGAAAGGGGGATATGCTCTCCGAGGCCAATCGGATCCTCGCCGAGCATCAGCCAAGCGGAAAGAATCCCCGACGCCATTGGTGGCGTCCTCTCCTCTTTTTCGGCATCGGCCTTCTCTTGGGTGTCGGTGTCACGCTTTTGGTGTGCTTGGTGTAGAAAAGAAGACCTTGGGGAGGGTGCATTCCGTCCCCCTCTCCGTCTCGCTGTCGCAGCGAGCCACCTCCCCCAAAGGGGGAGGCTTACCTTAATGGTATTGCCACTCTAATCCCCCCTTTTTGAAGTTTTTTGAAAGAGGGGTGGTTTGGAGGGGAGCCCCCTTCTTTCCTTTTACTATGTTTTGGTAGCATCCCCGTCGGGGTATGAAGCGAAAGGGTTTCGCTCACATCCACCGATCATTGGGAGCGGCAACTTGCCGCGAAGATGTCTTCCCTCCAAGTTTTCCCCAAATAATCACATAACAAATGGGAGAAAGTGTGGTATGATATAGG
>JAZSKO010000014.1:0-2889 GCA_045534875.1 Eubacteriales bacterium
TCGTTACTCGCACGACCAAGACTCGCTTGGAGGAGCTTGAGGCAGAAGAGGAAAAAATCAAGTGGAATATCAAGGCTGAAGAAGATAAGCGTCCGAAAATCACAAAAGATTTCATTCTGTTCACGCTCCACAAGTTCCGCAATCTTGATCTCCGATTTGAGAAAAATAAGGAGCGTTTGATTGACGGGCTTGTCAAAGCGATATTCGTTTATGACGATTACATCAAGCTGATTCTTACTTTTGACGATAAGCCAATCAATATCCCCACATCCGATGAAATTGAAAATATGGCTAATAGTTCGGACATTCAATCGTCTGCTTCACCAAAAAAGATAACATCCGAACGCCTGTTCGGATGTTATCTTTTTATCCAAGCCGCAGGCTTGGTATGGAATCACGCCATAGGCGTGGATGGCATCGCCGCAGGCGCATGGCATCACCGAAGGTGTATACCTGCGGCTTGATTCCATACAGCTCTGCGAGCTGATTCCATACGCGACTTCGTCGCAATTCCATACCGCAACAAGTTGCGGATTTGATACACGCCTTCGGCGTGATGGGGATACGAAGGGAGAATGATATGGCTAAGAATGTATTGCTTGAATATTCGGAACAATTGGCATGTGAGATTGCAAAACTTTGCAATGAGCATAAAATGGATTCCAATATGGCATATCAGACCAAAAAATCCTCATCAAGTGTTTTTGCCAACATATCCGAAGCGCAATATCCGCAAAGTCTTGCCGATATGCTTTCAAAATTTGAAATTGCGCGCAAGGAATGTATGGAAACCGAAAGCTGGCTCAAATTGATTTTCTCATCCGGAAGCATTGATGAGGGAACATTTAAGAAATATCGCAATCTCTGCGGTAGAATACGAAGGATGCTGACATCTTCCTGTATAACCATAGAAAACAAAATTAAGAAAGGTTGAAAAACCAAACAAAAAGCGTGTCCTTTCGGACACGCTTTTGCTATCCACTTGCGCGTTACATCTGACTTCCGATCACGGCAAGAATGATGATTCCAACGTACAGAGCCCAGAAAACGGTGAAGAAGATGCCGGCGATCAAGCCGCCGATTCCCAAGCCGCGGCCAACGCCAACTCGACCCATCATCGTGCCGTACAGTCGCTTGTACTCTGCGGCGTAGCTCTTTGCCTTTGCTCCGAAAATGATACCAAGGAAAGCAAGGCAGACGCCGTAGAGCGCGAAGGCGATACTCAAAATACCAAAGGTGAGCGCCTTCTTCGCCAGCGAGTTCTTTTTCTCCTCCTCCTCGGGGCTCAGATAGGGAGCCTCCTCGGTGGTTGCGTAGGCAGGGGTGTAGGTCTCGGTATTGTTGTCCTGATCGAAAAAGGAATCGTTCGGGGCGGGCTCATAGCTTTCCGCAACAGGCTCATAGGTCTGGGCGGGCGCTTCGGTGACGACAGGGGTCGCCTCCACCTTTTCCTCGGAGACGGCAGGGGCATCCACCTTGCCTCCGCAGGAAGAACAAAACTTTGCGTTGTCGTCGAGCTTTGCTCCACAATGCTTGCAGTACATATGTATTCCTCCTTTTATCATAGAAATTCGATGTGCAAACAGATCGCTCTGATCCTATTTTCATTCTATCACATTTTTCTCAAAAAGTCAACGAAAAAATGCAAATATTGCAAAATTTGCTTGTCTGTTTTGTTTTTTGAATTGACAGGACGATTCGTTTGTGCTATAATCGTCGATGGATTCCCCGACTGCGTGTGGAAGAAAGGATAGGACTATGACACTTTTTTTGGCGACCCTGAGCCGTATGCTGTTTCTGTTTTCGCTGATCCTGATCGGCTATCTCTTGGTGAAATGCAGGATCCTGGACGGAAAGGCCGCGGAGGTTCTTTCAAAATTGGAGAACACGCTGTTCGTCCCCGCGCTCAACATGAGCACCTTCCTGACGAACTTTACCTTGGAACGTCTGCGCGCGTCGTGGGTGGTGTTCGTGGCAGGCTTTTGCGTGATGGCGGTGGTGATCCCCTTGGCGATCCTCGGGGCGCGACTTTGCGACAAGGACCGCTATCTTCGACGCATTTTCACCTACGGGCTGACCTTCTCGAACTTCGGATTTATGGGGAACGCGGTGGTGAGCGCGCTCTTTCCCACGATCTTCGCGGAATACCTGATCTTCACGCTCCCGTTCTGGATCCTCATTCAGCTTTGGGGCATCCCCGCCTTGCTGATCGGTGACGACGGGGAAAAGCCGCCCCTGCGAGCGTCCTTGAAAAAGCTCATCAACCCGATGCTGATCGGCATGCTGATCGGTATGGTGATCGGGATCCTCCAAATTCCGCTTCCCGAATGGATCGGATCCTTGGCGACCGATCTGGGAGCGTGCATGTCTCCCATTGCCATGATCCTCACGGGTATCACCATCGCGTGCGCGGATCTGCGTGCCATCCTGAAAAACAAGGGGATCTATCTGGTCACGGCTTTGCGTCTGTTGGCATTTCCCTTACTGGGACTTGGCGTGGTATGGCTTCTGCCTCTCCCCGCAATGGTCGAGGTCTGCCTTCTCTGCTTCCTGGCGATGCCGCTCGGATTGAATACCGTGGTCGTCCCTGCGGCCTACGGACGCGACACCTCGGTGGCGGCAGGTATGGCTTTGGTCTCGCATCTGGTGTCTTGCGTCACGATCCCGCTTTTGTTCCTGCTCATGCCGTAAAAAACAACGCCGTCGCGCATTAGCGTGATGTCCTCAACGGACAAATCACGCGAAACGATGCTTGCCCTTGCGGGCAAGGTATGCGTTATGATATGCTTCGCATAACTCTAAACGGAAACCAACAGAAAAAGAGAGAACAGTTCGGTTTTAACCGATTCGCTCTCTCTTTTTCTGTTGGTTTATCCCCGTTGAAGCGCC
>JAZSKO010000250.1:0-8336 GCA_045534875.1 Eubacteriales bacterium
GAGCGAGAGGCGTTCGTGTCGGGAGCGGTGGAACGGGGCGTGCCGAGCGAGGTTGCCTCCAAGCTCTTTGCCGATATGGGGAGCTTTGCCAATTACTCCTTCAACTAATCCCACGCCGCCGCCTACGCCGTTATCTCCTACCAGACTGCCTATTTGAAGCAGCACTATCCCAAGGAGTATTTTTCCGCGCTTCTGACAAGCGTATTGGGGAATCAGACCAAGGTGGCCGAGTATATTGCCGAGGCGGCGAGCCGAGGAATCCGCGTCCTGCCTCCCGATATCAACGAGAGCCGCGTGACCTTTGCCGTCAGCGGTAAGGACATTCGCTTCGGGCTTCTTGCCATTCGGAACGTGGGCAGACAGTTTTTGGAGCAGATCTTGGAGGAAAGGGGACAGCGCCCCTTCCGCTCCTTTGAGGAATTCACCGAGCGCATGGCGTCGTCCGATCTCAACCGCCGTATGGTGGAATCCCTGATCAAGGCGGGCGCGTTCGACCGTCTCGGCGTTTACCGTAGCCGTCTTTTGGCGTCCTATGAGCGCCTGATCGACCAAGCCACCGAAAAGGGAAGAAACAACCTTTCGGGACAGCTCGATATGTTTTCCACCATGCCGGCAGGCGAGACCGAGACCTCCTATTTCTCCTATCCGCAGATCCCCGAGCTTGGGGTACGGGAAAAGCTGCTCATGGAACGCGAGGCCACGGGAATGTTCTTCTCGGGACAGCTCTTGGACGGGTATTCCAAGCACCTTGCCATCCTCTCTCCGCAATCCATTTCCGAGCTTGTGGGAGAGGACGCCGATCCGCAGGATAAGGCCAGAGCCGACATTGCGGGGATCATCTCGTCGGTGTCGGTGAAAAACACGAAAAACGGGGAGCGTATGGCATTTTTCACCGTAGAGGACGCCTCCGGAGAGATGGAATGCGTGGCCTTTGCCAGACAGTTCGCCCAAGCCTCGCACCTCATCCGAGCCGACGCGGCGGCATTTGTATCGGGAACGGTCTCGCTCCGTGAGGACGAGCCCCCGAAGCTGCTCGTCAACCGCATCGAGGAGCTGGTGGAGAACGCGAGCTTCCGAGAGGACATGGCACGCGCAGAGGAAACGCCGAAAAAGACTGCCACCACCGCAGAACCGCCGAAAACAGCCCCCGTCAAGGCAGGAAAAACCATCCCGCGGGATGCCAAACGCCTGTTCTTGCGCGTGCAGGATACCGAGGGCGAGAGCTACCGAAAGGCACTCAATCTCGCACAGATCTTCGAGGGGAGCTTCCCGCTCGCGATCTACGATGCCAAAACCAAGCAGTACGACTTTTCCAAGGGAGGCGTCGCCGTCAGCCCGTACCTCATCGAGCAGTTTTGCCTGCTGTTGGGGGAGGAAAACGTCATTTTGAAGTGAATAAAACGAAAATAAGGAGGACAATTCGCCGTTGTCCTCCTTAAATTTGTCAAAAAGAATTGACATTTTCGGTAAAATGTGATAGAATAGGAAGGGAGTTTGGAGCTCCTCCCGAATGGACATCAACGCCTATCAATAAGCAATCGAAAAAGGAGATGGGAATATGTTAGGTTTTTTGGTTATGTTAATCCCGGTGGTGGCGATCCTGATCGCGGCCGCGTGGGGATTCTTTATCGGCATCGGAAAGGTGAGAGCGCGCGCGATCTGCGTGGCGACCTGCTTTGTTTACGGCTTGGTCGCCGCGATCATCGTCAAAAACATTCCCTATGAAACGATCGTTGCCTTCTTGGATCCCAAGCTGACGGGGCAGACCGGCTTTATGGGAGAGCTTTGGGGCTTCCTGAAAAGCTCTGAGCCCTTACAGCAGGTCATCGCGGCGAGCGGAGGAGCGATCCTCGCGCCCATCGTCTTCGCCTTGGTGTTCCTCATCAATGCTGTCCTTTCGTGGGTGGTCTTCCTCATCCTCGCGCTCGTCCATCGAGGAGAGCGCAAGAGAGCGCCGATCCGCACCTTGGTCTATGCCGCTGTGCAAATGCTACTCACGGTCTTCGTTCTGATGACCCCGATCTCGGCGTACCTCAGCTATATGCCCACCCTGCTCGACGCGGGAACCGAAATGGGCATGATCAAGGCCGAGACCGAGTATTCCGAGGATATGAACGCGACCCAACTGCAAAAAACAGTGGAGGACGCGAACAAATCGCCCATCGTTGTCACCTACCGAGCACTTGGCGGTAATTTCTTTACCAAGCAGCTCACCTCCTTCCGCGTGGGAGAGGAAAGAACCAACCTCGGCGTGGAGCTGGAGGCCATCGGCAACTTCACCGCAAACATCTATAAGCTAACGAAATCCAACATAAAGGACTACGGAGCCGACGAGGCAGATGCGATCCAAAGCCTCACCGATTGCTTCGGTGAATCGGTCCTGCTTCCCACGGTGGCGGGCGAGATCATCTACGGCGCCACCGACGCATGGCTCTCCGAGGAGGGAAGGAGCTTCCTTGGCATTGCCAAGCCGAAATTCGAGGATTCCAACACAGCCATGCTGGCAGAGCCCTTCGACCATATTCTGGAAGCCTTCCATAAGGACGCCAAAAACAGCGATGCCTTGTGTCGGGACTTCGATACCCTTGGAAATATGGTGGCGATCCTCGCCAAAGACGGGGTCTTCGCCAACATGAACGAATCCGACACCACCGCGCTCGTCACGACCCTCAGCGGAGGAACCACCATCCAAAGCCTCGTGGTCGAGCTTGGAAAGAACGACAGCTTCAAAATTCTGATCAGTGACATCACCAATATCGGTATGCGCGCCATCGGCTCGTCCTTGAAGATCCCGGAGAATGCCGAGGAGCTCTACGCGCAGTTCACCGATGACATCGCCACCGCCATGAATTCCTTGATGGCCAGCGAGAAGACCGAGGAGGAGAAGCGCGCGGAGCTGATCTCTGAGATCAAGGACGCCTTTGCCGAGTCGGGTAACGAGCTGACACTGGATGACGGCGTGCTCGGACTTTACGCCGACACCCTCTTGGAGGACTTTGCCGACTATGAGACCGTAACGGCAAACGATGTAGCCGAGTTCTTCCAGGTCTTCGCAGAGGTCAGCCAAGAGCCGACGCTCCCCGAGGGAGAGGAATCGGTTTCGAGTAACCGCTTCGCTAAGTTGGGTAGCATTACCGTCGGGCAGGGTGAGAAGAAGCCCTACACCAGCCCCGCGTATGCAGGAAAGACCACCGAGGAACTCAAAGCGAGCAGCGGCGCAGGACTTTTGGCGACCGTGATGCAGGGCGTGATCGAGGCAGGCCTGACCTCCACCGACGAGGAATCCTTCCGTCAAACGGTGGAGACCGTCCTCACCGACGCCTATGTGACGTATGCAAAGGCAAACAATCAGACCGATGACGAGGCGAGAGAGAAGGCCGAGCGCTTCACGGCGTCGGTCAAGCTCACCACAGAGTCGGTCACGGCCGATACCGTAAAGGGAACGGCGGATATGCGTTCCTCCGAGACCTTGAAGGAGATCACCGTGCGCGTCACGGTGGAGGATCTCTTGGTCGACTCCAAGGCGGCCTCCGAGCGACTGGATTCCGAGCAGGCTGTGCAGAGCGAGGCAGAGGCCATCCAAAACATCTTTGGAAACGCCGGCACGATCCTGGATAAGGTCAACGGTGGAGGACTTTCGAGCATCGAGGATCTTTCCGAGGTTGCGGGAAGCCTTGGCTCGGTACTGGATCATCTGAACGGTACCACCTCGGTCGGCGAGGAGAACACCGGTAAATTGGTGATCGCCGTCTTCCAGAGCGAGACGGTGCGCGAGAGCGCAAAATTGGATATCGGAACGGCCACCGAGCTTGGAAAAGCGGCCACCGAGAAGGATGAGAACGGAAACGGCGGAAGCTTCACCGAGACCATGGAAAGCATCGCGGCAGGCGCAGAGCTTGCCACGAAGCTGGAGGATGAGAACGCGGAGCTGACCGAGGAGGATATCGAAAAGCTGCTCAAGAATATGACGCCGCAGACCGCGAAGATGCTCAAGGTCTACATGACGGTCGAGCGGATCAAGAGCTTTGGCGTATCGGATGAGAACGCGCCGATCACCACCGACCTGCTCTGTAATCTCTTTGATGAGATGGGCAACAAGGAAAAGTACGGCGATTCCTACCAGCAGCAAACAGGCGGGATCCTCACCATTTTCCAAATGACCACGGCTGTCTCCGAGAGTGACGGCGAGTACGCCTACCTGTTCAATCACACCCTGCCCGAGGGCAAGGTCATCGGACGTCTCAACCGAAGCGCGGACGAGGTCGTAGAGGCGATTCTCGGCACGGATATGGTCTGCAACGCGATCCTGAAGACCAGAAGCGAGCATCCCGAGTGGAAGACCAATCCCTTCGGCCTGAGCCTGTCGCAGGAGAACAAGGAGCACGCGGACTACTTGGCCACCAAGGCCGCGATCGAGACCTATTACGAGAGCCATCACGAAAAGGGCGAGGGGCTGCGGGAGCGCATCTACGCCATCGCCGATTTCCTTGGCTTGGATCATAGCGAGATCGAATTCCGATAAGGATCAAACCAAACAGGAGCCCCCTCCCAAGAGAGGGGCTCCTGTCCGAGTGTTATCAGATAGGACAACAAAAAACGAAGGAGAAACAAATGCTGACACCCAATATCGATTTAAAGGGACGCACGATTCTTGTCACAGGAGCGGCAGGCTTTATTGGAGCAAACTTGGTTCGAGAGTTACTGACGACGGTTGACGAAGTAAAGGTCATCGGTCTTGACAACATGAATGATTATTACGATGTTTCCATCAAGGAATATCGGTTGCGCGAGATCGAAAAAAGCGCCGCCATGCATCCGGAATGTGAGTGGAGCTTTGTAAAGGGAAATCTTGCTGATCGAGTGCTTGTGGAAGGATTGTTTGAAAAATACCGTTTTTCTGTTGTTGTCAATTTGGCGGCGCAGGCCGGGGTGCGGTATTCCATTACCAATCCCGATGTTTATATGGAATCCAATGTGATCGGATTTTATAACATTCTTGAAGCATGCCGGAAATATCCCGTTGAGCACCTTGTGTATGCATCCTCGTCTTCAGTTTACGGAACAAATAAGAAGATCCCGTATTCTACCGACGATAAGGTGGATAATCCGGTCAGCCTCTACGCGGCAACAAAGAAATCCAATGAGCTGATGGCGCACGCATACGCAAAGCTTTACAACATTCCCTCTACGGGCTTGCGCTTTTTCACGGTTTATGGTCCTGCGGGACGCCCGGACATGGCATATTTCAGCTTTACAAACAAGCTGTTGTCGGGGCAGACAATCGAGATCTTCAATTTTGGAAATTGCAAACGAGATTTCACCTATGTGGACGATATTGTGACAGGCGTCAAGCATGTCATGCAGAATGCTCCCGAACGTCAAAATGGCGAGGACGGTCTCCCGATCCCGCCTTACCGAGTCTATAATATCGGCAATAATCATCCCGAAAATTTGTTGGATTTTGTCACCATTTTGCAGGAAGAACTTTTGAATGCAGGTGTTTTGCCTGCTGACTATGATTTTGAGGCCCACAAAAAGCTGGTTCCCATGCAAGCGGGAGACGTTCCCATCACGTATGCCGATACTGCGGCGTTGGAGCGAGACTTTGGCTTTAAGCCGTCCACTCCGCTTCGGGAGGGAATTCGTCGCTTTGCCAAATGGTATAAGGAATTCTATCAAGTTTGACAAGAGCCCCTCGCTAATAACAAAATAAAACCAAAGAAAAAGAGGAAGCATCATGAAAATTGCAGTTGCCGGAACCGGATATGTTGGCCTTTCCATGGCGATTCTGTTGGCACAACACCATAGCGTCACCGCCGTGGATATCATTCCGGAAAAGGTGGAAATGATCAACTCCAAGCGGTCTCCCATCGTGGATCGTGAAATTGAGGACTATCTTGCAACACGCGAGCTGGATCTGCGCGCAACCTTGGATGGAGCATCGGCTTACCGCGATGCCGAGCTGGTCGTGATCTCCACCCCCACAAATTACGATACGGATAAAAACTATTTCGACACCTCCAGCGTGGAGGCTGTGATCCGACAGGTCATGGAGGTCAATCCCAACGCGATCATGATCGTTAAATCCACCGTTCCGGTAGGATTTACCGAGAAAATGAGAGCGGAAATGGGATGCGAAAATCTGCTGTTTAGCCCCGAATTTCTGAGAGAGGGCAGAGCCCTTTACGACAACCTGTACCCCAGCCGTATCATCGTGGGTGTGCCTATGGGCAACGAGCGATTGGAGGCCGCCGCAAAGCGCTTTGCACAGCTTCTTTGCGAGGGCGCCATTAAGGAGGACATCGAGGTCCGCCTTATGAATCCCACCGAGGCGGAGGCGGTCAAGCTCTTTGCCAACACCTATCTTGCCCTGCGTGTGGCGTTTTTCAACGAGCTCGACACCTATGCTGCCGTGCGCGGATTGGATACCAAATCCATCATCGAGGGCGTGGGACTGGATCCCCGCATCGGCTCGCACTATAACAACCCCTCCTTCGGCTACGGTGGTTACTGCCTGCCCAAGGACACCAAGCAGCTTCTGGCGAACTACAATGATGTGCCGCAGAATATTATCTCGGCGATCGTTGCGGCAAACGGTACGAGAAAGGACTTTATCGCCGAGCAGATCCTCGAAAAGCACCCGAAGGTGGTGGGAATCTATCGCCTGACCATGAAGTCGGGAAGCGATAATTTCCGTCAGTCCTCCATCCAAGGCGTGATGAAGCGCATCAAGGCAAAGGGAATCGAGGTCGTGATCTATGAGCCGACGATGAAGGAGGATTCCTTCTTCAACAGCCGTGTGATCCGTGACCTTGCGGAGTTCAAGAGTATCTCCGATGTGATCATCGCAAACCGTTATAGCGAGGATCTTGCCGATGTGCTCGAAAAGGTCTACACCAGAGACCTCTATTTCAGAGATTGATTTGAGAAACGGGCGTTCCGAAACGAACACCCGTTTTTCACCGTGAAGGGAGAAATACCCATGAGAGAACAAGTTTACAGCACCCTGTTTGCGCTTTTACGGTATGAGATCGGAGACGTTACACCGATCGAGGGAGAACTTTGTGAGCTTACCCCCGAGGCACTTCAAAGACTTTACACTTGCGCCAAGCATCACGATCTGGCACATCTTGTCGCCGATGCCCTCGGAAAGCTGGAGCTTTTGCCGAGCGAGAGCGAGGTGACGGGAAAGCTCGAAAAGCAACACATGATGGCAATTTACCGCTACCAGAGGCTTCAGTACGCGCTCGGAGAGCTCTGTGAGCGGATGGAACAGGCGCAGATCCCGTTTATCCCCCTCAAGGGCTCGGTGATCCGCGACCTCTACCCCGAGCCATGGATGAGAACGAGCTGTGATATCGACGTGCTGGTGCATGAAGAAGATCTTGACAGAGCGATCGCTCTTTTGATCGAAATGGGCTATGAAAACGAGGGAAGGGGTTCACACGATGTCTCTTTGCGTTCAGCGAGTGGCGTCCATGTGGAACTGCATTACAGCCTGCTTGAGGACGATCGCGCCAACCACGCAAAATCGCTTTTGCAGGATGTGTGGAACTATGCAAGCGATGCCGAAGGAGCGCAATACAGCATGACCCTGCGTGATGATTTTTTCTACTTTTATCACATTGCTCACATGGCCAAGCATCTTGAGGTGGGAGGCTGTGGCATCCGTCCCTTTTTGGATCTTTGGCTCTTGGATCGCTGTTCCGAACAGGAACGGTCGGGAAGAGACGCACTGCTGGAAAAGGCGGGACTTTTACGCTTTGCAAATGCCGCCAGAAGCCTTGCCAAGGCATGGATGGCAAAGGCAGAGCCGGATGCGCTTTCTAAGGAACTGAGCGAGTATGTATTGGGGGGCGGTGTTTACGGCTCGACCGAGAATCGCGTCGCCATTCGGCAAAAGAAAAAAGGAGGACGCCTGCGGTATGTTCTGACGAGAATCTTCGTCTCTTACGATTACTTGAAGCGGCTCTATCCCGTTTTGCAAAAACGCAAATGGCTCACCCCCTTCTATGAGGTGCGTCGTTGGTTTGATATGCTTCGAAAGGGCAGATGGAAGGCGTCGATGCAAGAGCTTGAGGCGACACGTGTTACAAAAAAAGAGGATTCCGACCGAGCCCAGCATTTGCTGGATTCGCTCGGGCTCTGGCAAGCCTGACGGAATGCATCAAAATTCCCGTTTTGGAGCTGATGATGCTCTGAGACGGGAATTTTTTGTCGTTTTGGAAAAAAATCTACATTAAATTTGTAATTCGGTTCGAAAAAACGGATTTTCTCTTGACAAGCAGAGGTTTTTATGATATACTAATATGAACTATGTAAAAAAACAGAAAATG
>JAZSKO010000135.1:0-3936 GCA_045534875.1 Eubacteriales bacterium
CCCCCCGTGACCACGTCAACAGCAAACAGACCGCTCCCACAGCGAACCCAACTCCCGACAAAACACGCGCCCCGAAGCCGAGAAAAACGCGACATCCTCCCAAAAACAGGGGAAGGACGAGCAACAAAAGCACCGCTAAGAGGTTGGGATTTTCAAAGAAGGAGCAAACGCGTCCCGGGATATCCGAAAAGCGGGAAAGATCCAGCCATCCGTCCTCGGTCTCCCCTGCAACATACTGCCAAACGCCAAAGGAGGCGGTGAAAAAGGTAGAAAGCATCAACCCTCCCATGCATTTCGTCAGCCATTCTCGCCCTGTGAGCAGTCCTCGGATCGGAAACCACGCGGAAAGGAGCAGATAGGCGCGCGCAAGGCCCTCTGTCGCGTCCCCTGCGGCGACCATCCCTCCCAATCCGAAAAACAAGGCGAGCAGAAGGGCTAAGAAATCGGTCACGCCAAAGGTGGCCTGTCGCTTTCCCGACAGCATCTTTCCAAGGCAGGCAAGGTTGGAAAGGGTGAGGATGAGCAAGAGCGACAGAGTCGGGCGAGGGGTCAGCTCCAAGAGGGGAAAGAGCGACCACGAAAGAAAGACAGTGACCTCGGGTACGGAAAAACAGAGGGCGAGCAGGAGCGGCACAAGTAGGATCAGAAGAAGCCACGGGAGCGGCACAAGAAGGGTCAATCCTCCACACACGCACCCCAAAAGCAGAGACACCCCTCTTCGCTCGTTTCCCTCGTCACGCTCTCCCAAAAGTCCCTCCTCCAAGCCGCAGAAGTCGAGGAGAAAGCCTCGCAGAAGGAGTGACGAGCGAATGGCGAACGATACCGAGACGGTGGAATGGAGCAAGGGGATGGCCGCCAGCAAAAGTCCCAAGGGGAGAAGCACATCTCGCAAGGAAAACCGCGCGCCCGACACGACCCACGTCTGCAAGAGGGAGATGCCGCCGAGAGTGAGCAGAAACACCCCGATCGCGCCGACCGCGCTTTCGGCAAACCATGTCCACAGGGCGCGGTAGAGCCGGCGCCACGGGCTTCTTTTTTGTCCGAGCAGGGTTCTCTCCCGCAGGCGTCTTTGCCATGTGGGACGGTGCGCCGATGCTTTGGTCGGGTCTTCCGTCAGCCCCTTCAAAACGCCGCAAAGCGTCTCGGAGGGCGGCTCGCAAAAGCGCGTGAGCCATCGGCTGTTCCGAAAAAAGCGCAGAATATGAGCAGACACCGAATCCAGACGGGCAAAGAGCATGGCGACCTCCGAGCGCAAAGCGTACTGTCACGCGCCGCAAAAAAAGGAACGCTCCCCTCTCGGCTGCGCGATGTAGGAAGCGTTCTCGTTCTATATGTGATGTTTTTTTAAAGAAGGTCGGGGCGAAGCTCCTCGGTCAGGCGGCGAGCCTCCTGTTCTCTCCATGCGTCGATGTTGGCGTGGTGTCCCGAAAGAAGCACCTCGGGAACTCTGACGCCGTGAAACTCATACGGTCGGGTGTATTGCGGATATTCCAGCATTCCTGAGGAGATGCTCTCCTTTTCGTAGCACTCGGCATCGGACAAGACACCCGGCACCAGCCTTGCCACGCAATCGGTGAGGATGCAGGCAGGGATCTCGCCACCCGTCAGGACGAAATCGCCGATCGAGATCTCCTCGTCCACGATCTCATCCACGATCCTTCGGTCCACGCCCTCGTAGTGTCCGCAGAGCAGGATGAGATTGTTGTAATCCCTCGCCAGCTCCTCTGCCCTCGCTTGCGTGAGCACCTTACCGGTGGGGGAGAGGTAGATCACCCGTCGGCGAAGCCCCTCCAAGCCCTCGGCATCCTGCAAGGAGAGGATCGCCTGATAGCAGTTATAGATCGGCGGCGCCATCATCAGCATGCCCTTGCCGCCGCCATAGGGAGTGTCGTCCACGCGACGGTGCTTATCCTCGGTGTAGTCGCGTATGTTGTGCGTATGCACCGAGATCGCGCCGTTCTTTCTCGCCCTTCCCAGAATGCTCTCGGAGAGGACGGTCTCGACCAAGTCGGGAAACAGGGTCATGATATCGAATCGCATCATACGTTTTCCGCGCCTCCGTCCAACAGCCCGGGGATGGGACGCACGAACACGCCCTCGTCGGGATCAATACGAACCAAGAACGGCTCGACCGCAGGCAGAAGCTCCTCTCCGCGCGGCGTTTTCACCGTGTACAGATCGCCGTGCGCGCGCGGATCGACGCGCAAAAGCTGTCCCAATTTTTCTCCCGTGTCGGCATGGATCACGGGAAGTCCCAAGAGGTCTGCGATGAAAAAGCCACCCTCGGGCAGAGGAAGCTGGTCGCGGTGCGCGTAGACCACCCGACCTCTTAAACGGTTGGCGGCGTCCTCGCCCTCGATCCCCTCCAAGGTGACCAGCACGAACTGCTTGAACACCGACGCCTGCAAAACGCGACGCGGTATGTATGTCTCTCCCTCCATCATCCAAAGTGTTTTCAGTCCCGCCAGTACCTCGGGGCTGTCGCACCAGGATTCCAGCTTCAAGGTTCCTCGAAAGCCGTGGATATTGATGATCCTTCCGCATTCCAGATAGGGTTGCTTCATGGGGTCTCTCCATTTCTATCAAAAAATCGTTCGCTCTTAGTATAACACAATCTTGAAAAAAATGCAACCGTTCCTCCCTTTTTTTCAAAAAATGCCGCTTTTTTTCGTAAACAGATCGACACATTTCTGTTTTTTTGAAAAAATTTACAAATTGTCCATTGCATATTGGAAGCAAATGGGGTATAATGAAGGACAACTATGTTTGATCCGGAGGAAATAAAATGGAATCACTTGGAATGATTTTGATGATCGTGGCCATGATCGCCGTGTTCTACTTCGTGGGAATTCGCCCCCAGAAGAAGCAGGAGAAGGAGCAAAACAATATGCGCAACTCCTTGCAGGTGGGAGATGAGATCACCACCATTGGCGGAATCATCGGCAAGATCGTGAGCATCAAGGAGGAGACCTGCGTGATCGAGACCACGCACGAGCGCACCAAGATCCGCATTCTGAAATCCGCTGTCAGCCGCGTGGACGTGAAGGCAGAGGACACCATCGACTAACGCATTCCGTTGGTCATTCATAAAATTGCCCTTGCTTGAATAGGATGGAACAGATCCTCCCGCAAGGGCAGAAAACAGCCTTTGAATGGGTGGAGAATACCATGCATTCGGAGGCTGTTTTTTCGTCTCCGTGAAAGGAGAATGCCATGTCCATCCCCAAAGCACGTACTCATCAGCGCCCACCTCGTCGCAAAAGCCAAGACGCGCCTCGGTCTTTCCTTCCCAAAAGCACCGTCAAGGCCTATCTCATCACGCTTGCCATCGGCGCGGGACTGATCCTGATCGCTTCCCTGATCCTCTCGCTTCTCTCCGATCCCATTCCGCTCATTCGTCCTCTCTCCCTGCTCTCTTGCGGGATCACGGCACTCGCGGGGGGATTCGTGACGGGAAAGCTCCACGGAAGCGCGCCCGCTGTTTGCGGTCTTTCCAACGGCGCGCTTTTGTTGGCCACGCTCCTGCTTCTCTCGCTGTTCTTCCGATCACTCGGAAACGGCTACTCGGTGTGGCTCTCGCTGGGATTGCATCTGTCTGTCCTGCTTCTCTCGCTCGCGGGCGCACTCTTGGGCATCCGCAAGCCTGCTCCCCTTCCCCGTCGCAGAAGAAGACGCTAAAAAGAACCGCCACGCAATGCAACCTTTTGCATCACGTGGCGGTTTTTCGTTATGGTCTCCACCGACAGCCCTGCCAAGTACCTCTTTGGTAGAGGAGCTTGTCCAGATCGTGAATGACGGTGGTCTTTTACAGACTCCAAAGGGGGGCGATGAGATCGTCGACCTTTCCGTCTCCCGTCAGCCGACAGATCACGCTCTCGGGAGGCAGGCACTCGATGGCGTCGGCCAAGGCCGTGAGGTAGTCCTCTCGCTCCATGG